>DATGHU010000023.1 GCA_035307765.1 bacterium
GATGCAAGAGAACGCGGTGACCGTGGCCGGCAACACGATGCCCCTCGAACCGCCGTTCTTTGTGGTCGCGACCCAAAATCCGATCGAGCAGGAAGGCACGTATCCGCTTCCTGAGGCCCAGCTCGATCGGTTCATGTTCAAGCTGCGCGTACCGTTCCCCGCGCTCGCCGATCTGCAGACGATCGTCGATCGGACGACCGGGCCGGAGGTGCCGGCGGCGCGCTCGGCCGCGGACGGGGAGGCGGTGCGGCGCATGCAGGCGCTGGCCCGGCAGGTTCCCATCGCCGGCCACGTGCGGGAGTACGCCGCGCGGCTGGTGCTCGCCACCCACCCGGACGCCGAGGGCGCGGCCGCCACGGCGCGCCGGGTCGTGCGTTACGGGGCGAGTCCGCGGGGGCTGCAGGCGCTGGTTCTGGCCGGGAAGGTGCGGGCGCTCAGCCTGGGGCGGTTCAATGTCGCGATCGAAGATATTCGCGCGCTGGCGCTCCCGGCGCTCCGGCACCGCCTCATCCTGAACTTCGAGGGTGAGGCGGAGGGGGCGGATCCCGATGAGGTCCTCCGTGCCGCGATGCAGGAGATCGAATCCCGAGCGCTCACCACGCCTCAGGCGTAGCCGGCGATGACGGAGCGGGCGACCGCGGGGATTCGAGTCGAGCGGCCGCTCCTGCTGGACCCGGCGTTTCTCCAAAAGCTCGACACGTTGAGTCTCCTGACGCGCAGGCGCGTGCGCGGCGCGCAGCGCGGCGAGCGCCGCAGCACGGCACGGGGTCGCGGGCTGGAGTTCGACGATTACCGCGCCTACCAGCCCGGGGACGACTACCGGTACATCGACTGGCACGTCGTGTCGCGCCTCGACCGTCTCTTCGTCAAGATGTTTTCCGAAGAGGAAGACCTCGACGTCTTCCTGATGATCGACACCAGCCGGTCGATGGCGGCGGGGGGCCCGAGCAAGCTCCTCCTCGCCAAGCAGCTGGCCGCCGCGATCGGCTACATCGGCCTCGTCAATCTTGACCGGGTGGGAGTCAGCGCGTTCGCGTCCACGATCGGGCCGCGGCTCGACCGCCTGAGGGGACGCGCCCGGGCCTTTGATCTGTTGGGCTTCCTGAGCGGTCTCGAGCCGTCGGGGGAGACGGACCTCACGCTGGCGATGCGCCGGCAGCTGGCGGCGACGCGCCGGCGGGGCCTTCTCGTGGTGCTGACGGACCTGCTCGATCCCCACGGCTACGAGCGGGCGCTGCTCTTGGCGCGGCACCGTCGGTTCGAAACGTATCTGATCCACATCCTCGCCGACGAGGAACTGGTGCCCGCCTTCGCGGGCGATCTCCGATTGGTGGACGCGGAAACGGGGCGGGCGGTCGAGGTGACGGTGGATGCGGAAGCGCTTCGCGCCTACGCGGAGGCCCGGGACGCGTTTCTGCACGGCGTGGAGCGGTTCTGCTTCCGGCACGGCGTCGAATACCTGCGCACGACGACGACCGTGCCGGTGGAGACGCTGGTCTTGCGCTGGTTGCGGCAGGGAGGGCTCCTCCAGTGATCCTGGGCGTGCCCGCGGCGCTGTGGGGGCTCGCCACCCTCCCGTTCCTCATCCTGCTTTACCTGCTGCGGGTGCGCCGGCGGGACCATCCGGTGAGCAGCGTGCTGCTGTGGCAGCGGTCCGCCCCGACCCTCGCCGCCTACCGACCGTCGAGGCGGATCGAGCGCAGTGTGCTGCTGCTGCTGCAGCTTCTGGCGGCGGCGGCGCTCGTGATCGGGCTCGCCCGGCCGGCGTTGGTCGCCCACGTCCCCGCGCAGGGCGACCTCATCCTGGTCCTCGATCTTTCGCTCTCCATGCGGGCCCGGGACGTTTCCCCCACCCGGTTCGAGCGGGCGCGGGCCGAGGCGCTGGACGCCGTTGCCCACCTGCGCGGGGGGGGGAGGGTCGCGCTCATCGACGCCGGTCCTCGCCCTCAACTCCTGGTTCCGCTGACGGATGACCGCGAACGGGTTGCCGCCGCGCTGCGGGCGCTCGAGCCGTGGGATGCGGCGGGCGACGTCGCCGCGGCGGTGGTGCTGGCCGCCGAACAGCCGGTGGGCCCCGGCGGGCGAATTCTGGTCTGGACGGACGCGGCCCGCGGTTCGTTGCCGGCCCTTCCCGAGGCGGCGTACCGGATCCTCGGCACCTCCGACGACAACGTGGGGATTACCGCGTTTCGGGCGATGCGCGCCCCGGCGGGTGCGGAAGGGCTGGTCCGGATCGACAACTTCAGCGCGCGGGCGCGGCGCGTTCCGCTGGAGGTGACGCACGACCGGAGTTCGGTCTACCGCAGCGACCTGGACGTCCCGGCGGGCGGGGCGCGGACCGCGGTGTTCCCGATCACGGGAAGCGGGGTCTTCAGCGCCCGAATCACGACCCACGACATGCTGCCCGACGACGACGTCGCCTCCACGGTACTCGATCCCGCGCCGCTGCCGTCCGTGCTGTTGGTGAGCCGGGGGAATCCGTACCTCGAGCGGCTGCTGGGACTGCTTCCGGTCGGCCGCGCCGCCGAAACCGCCTCCGCGGCGCCGGCAGCGTGGGGCGGGTACGGGGTGGTGATCCTGGACCGGGTCGACGCCGGACCGGTGCCACCCGGCGACTACCTGCTGATTGACACCGTGCCGCCGAACCTTCCCGCGACCAGCACCGGGGAGGTGCGTACCCCCCTCTTCGCCGCCTGGGATGAGACCGATCCGATTCTACGGTTTGTGAACCTGACCGGGGTCCGGGTCGCCAAGGCCCTCGCACTCACCCCCCAGGGCGGCCGGGTTCTCGCCGGCGGCGATGTCCCACTCCTGTGGGCATACGAAGGCGGCGGGATCCGCGCGGTTCTCCTCGGCTTTGCGCTCCAAGACTCCGATCTTCCCCAGCACGTGGCCTTTCCGATTTTGGTCGCCAACGCCCTGGCCTGGCTCGGCGGTGGGGCGCTCGACCTCGCGGCGGGGGAGACGCTGCAGGTGCCGGCCGCCGGCGGTTCCGCCGCGGAGTTGACCGGACCCGACGGAAGCCGGCGGACCGTCCGCGCCACCGAGGGCATGTACCTCCTGCCCCCGTTCGTGCGGGCCGGTGCCTACCTCCTCACCACTCCGGCGGGCGTCCGGGCGATCGCGGTCCGCAACCCTGATCCTCGGGCCGGGATGATCCGGCCCGGCCTCGTTCCGGTCCTCCCGGGCGCCGCGGCACCCCATCCGGAGCGCGCCGCGCTGCTCACCCAGGTGGCGGTGTGGCCCTGGGTTGTGTCGGCGGCACTGGCCGCCCTGATCGGCGAGTGGGTCCTGGCCACGCGGCGGCGCGGAGGGGACGCATGAGGGTGGTGTTCGCACACCCCGCGGCGCTCTTGCTGCTGCCGCTCGTCGCCCTGGCGGTGGTCCTGGGCCGGCGCCGCCTGGGGGTGCGGTGGCGGGTGGCGACCGCGCTCCGGGCGGCGACGCTCGCCCTCCTCGTGCTGGCACTGAGCGGCCCCGCGCTCCGTGTCCCGGTGTCCGGATCCAGCGTGGTATTCGCGGTCGATCGCTCGCTCAGTATCTCCGCGGACGGGCGGCGCGCCGAGACCGCCTTCGTCCGCGAGGCGCTGGCGCGGATGCACCCCAGCGACCGGGCGGGGGTCGTGACCTTCGCCGGACGGCCGCTGCTGCGGGCCCCGGTGGAGGCCCACCCCGCCCTCGACGAGGTGGGGGCGGCGGTGGCCCCCGACGCGACGAACATCGGGGCGGCGATCGACCTCAGCATGCGGGTGCTGCCCGGGGAGGGCGCCCGGCGCATTGTGGTGCTGAGCGACGGCGGCGAGAATCTGGGAGACGCCGTCGCCGCGGCGAGGGTCGCGCGCGCCGCGGGGATCACGGTGGACGCCGTCCCCCTCTCCGGCGCGACCGCCGACGAGGTCCTGGTGGACTCGGTCCGGGCGCCGCAAGAGGTGCACGTGGGCGAAGCGTACGACGTCCGGGCAGTGATCCGGTCGACGGGGACCGCGGCGGCTACGGTCACGCTGTCGCGCAACGGCATCGCGGTGGCGACGCGGCGGCTCTCCCTCTCCGCGGGGGAGGTCGTGGTCCCCTTTCCGGAAGTCGCGAAGCAAGACGGCGCGGTGCGGTACCGCGTCGATCTGAGCGCCTCTCCCGACACGCTCCCCCAAAACAACCACGGGGAGGCACTCGTCGAGGTGCGCGATCAGCCCCGGGTGTTGTTCGTGACCTCCCATCCGACGGTGCTCCCCCGATGGCTGAGCGGTCAGGGTCTCCGCGTCGACGTCCGGGCGCCCGAGGACCTGCCCGCGCTGGCGACGGGGTTCGCCGCCTACGGCAGCCTCGTGCTGGACGACGTGTCGGCGCTCGATCTCAGCCAGGCGCAGCAGGAGGCGATTCGATCCTTCGTCGGCACGGCGGGCGGCGGCCTGGTCGCCGTCGGCGGCGGGCACAGCTACGGGGTGGGCGGATACACGGGCACCCCGCTCGAGGAAGTGCTGCCGGTCTCGATGGATGTCCGGCAGACGATGGCGGTGCCGACCGTGGCGATCGTGTTGGTGATTGACTCATCGGGAAGCATGGACGCGTTCGGCAGCGAGCTGGCCAAGGAAGAATTGGCCAAAGAGATCGCCTCCTCGGTGATCGATCTGCTCGGCGAGCACGATCAGATCGGGGTGATCAGCTTCGATCAGGAGTACCGGTGGCTGGTGCCCCCCACCGAGGCCCGAAATCGGACGCAGGTGCTCGACCAGGTCTCCCGGCTTCACGCCGGTGGGGGGACGGTGATGGCGCCGCCGCTGCGGGGCGCCTGGCAGTTTCTGCGTACCTCCCCGGCCAAAATCCGCCACGCCATCGTCCTCAGCGACGGCCTGACCGACCCCGGGGAATTTCGCGCCATCACCGCGGCGATGCGTCGCGATCGGATCACGCTCAGCACCGTGGCGATCGGGAAGGACGCGGACCTGGACTTCATGCGGAACCTGGCGCGGTGGGGCGGGGGCCGCAGCTACGCCGCCAAGGATTTGTATGGCATTCCCAAGATCTTCACCACCGAGGCTCTGATGGCGGTGCGATCGTTTATCGTCGAGGAGCCGCTTCGCCCCCTGCGGTCGGGCGCGGGGCCGACGCTCGTTGGCCTCTCCGATCCGCCCGCGCTTCGCGGCTACGTCGCGACGGTGCCGAAGCCCACCGCGGATGTCGCGCTCCAGAGCCCGCGGCGAGATCCGCTCCTCGCCACATGGCGGTACGGCCTCGGACGGACCGTCGCCTTCACCTCGGACGACGGCGCGCGGTGGTCGACCTCCTGGGGGACGTGGCCCGATGTGGCGCGGTTCTGGTCGCAGGCGGTCCGCTGGACCCTACGCGATGACGCGGCGGAACTGCACCTCGCCGCCACCCTCGATGGGTCCGACCGCGCGGCCCGCGCGGTCCTCGAGGCCCGGCACCCGGACGGCACCCCGTGGGACGGGCTGACGGTGCGGGGAGAGGTGGCCGCCCCCGACGGCGAGCGCGCGTCGGTGCTCCTGGAGCAGACCGCTCCGGGCCGGTACGAAACAACGTGGCCGGCCCCACGCGTCGGGGTGTACACGCTGACGGTGGCGTCCCGCGACGCCCGGGGCGGCGGCGGGAGCCGCACCGTTGGGTTGGTGGTGCCCTATTCACCCGAATATCGGCTCCCCGCCGGTAACCCCGGGCTCCTTTCGCGGCTGGTAGAGATGACGGGGGGAGCCTTCCTGGCCCGACCCGAGGATGCGTTCAGGCCGGGCCGGGGCACCGGAGGGCGTGAGGCCTGGCCGGGGCTCGCCGGCGCCGCGTTGGGGTTGCTGCTTGCTGAGGTCACCGTCCGGCGACTGCCGGCGCTCGGGCAGCGACTCGCGCAGGCGGCCACCGCGGTGGCGAGCTGGGTCCGCCGGACTCCTCCCGCCCCCGGGGGCGCGCGGGCGCAGGCTGACGCATCGTACGCCGCCGCCGATCGCTGGGCGGTGGAGGACGCCAAGTACGCGCAGGAAGACGCGCTGCGCGCCGCTTCCATGGAACACGCCGCGCGCCTTTTTATCGCCCGGCTCCGGGGGCCGAAGCGTCCCTAACGCTTCCCGAAGGCCGGTGCCCGGTGGCGCGGCTAGCGGGGTCGGCAAAACGACAGCAGATCTTCCGGCCGGGCGAGGCGAAGATCAGGCGCGGCGGCGAGCAGTTGTCGGGCGTCAACCGTGCCCCAGAGCGCGGCCGCGGTCCCGGCCCCGGCCGCCTGGCCGGCGGCGATGTCCAACGGGCTGTCGCCGACCATGAGCGATGCAGCGGGGGGAACGTCCAGGCGCGCCGCGGCGAGGCGGACCGACTCCGGATCCGGCTTGTGCCGGCGGACGTCCTCGTCCACGATCACGATCGGACACCACCGATCGAGGCGAAAGCGCACCACCGCCGCCATCGCCGTCGAGCGCCGCTTAGAGGTCACGATTCCCATGGCGTACCCTGACCGTTTGAGCGTCTCGAGAAGGTCCGGGATCCCGGGGAACAGGCGGGCGTACCGATCGTGGAGCGCCAAGTAGCGGTGGAGATAGTCCTGGGTGAGCAGTTCGTCGCGGTCGGTGGCGAGCACATGGAACCGCTCGCGGATCGGCCGGCTCCACATGTCGAAGACCTCCTCGCGGGGGATCTCCCGATGCAGGTGCGCGCGGACCGTCGCTTGGAACGCCGTGAGGATGAGTTCGCCGCTGTCGAGGAGGGTGCCGTCGAGGTCGAAGAGGACGGCGCGGTAGGGCCGTGCCGGTCCGGCTGGAGCGCGGTCCTCCGCCGAATTCCGCAGGTGCGGCCCCCGCGCAGCGGCCGCGTCCTCGTCCACCCTCACCGGTCCACGGTCCCGCCGATCACCGGGAGACGCCGGCCCGGACCTGGACACCCACGCGGCTGCGCGAAGCGCGTGTACGGATTGGACATCCCGACCCCCGGTGACCAGCGAGGAACGCCGATGAGTTGACCCTGCGTTTACCGAGATGATACCATCGGGACGATTTCGCGCGCAATTTGCATCCTCCTCTGGAGCGTCGCAATGGCCGTCGGCGTCGAGCGGATTCCCGTAGGCATCAGCGTGCCCAAGGTGTTCCCTCCGATGGCCCGCGTGCGTCAGCGGTTTGACCGCTCCCGGCTCGACGATATCCCCGCCGCCGTCCGGTCCGAACTCCGCCGCATCGACCTCAGCGCTCGGATCCGTCCCGGCGGCCGGATCGCGGTGACCGTCGGGAGCCGCGGGATTCGCGACATCGTGCCGATCCTGCGTGCCTGTGTCGAAGAGGTGCGGGCGGCGGGTGGAGACGCGCTGCTCGTGGGGGCGATGGGCAGCCACGGCGGGGGCACCCAGGAGGGGCAGCGCCGGCTGCTCGCGCACCTGGGGATCACCGCGGAGGCGATCGGGGCGCCGCTCTCCACGTCGATGGAGACCGTCGAATTGGGCCGCACCCCCCGCGGATTCGTCGCCTACTGCGACCGGGTGGCGGCGGCGTGCGACGGGATCCTTGCGGTGAACCGGATCAAGCCGCACACCGGATTCAGCCAGCCGTTCGGGAGCGGCCTGATGAAGATGCTCGGCGTCGGGCTGGGCAAGGCCCCGGGGGCCACACAGATTCACCAGCAGGGTCCCGGGCAGAAGATGGCCGATGCCATCCGGGAGATCGCCCGATGCGTGTTGGACACCGGGCGCGTGGTGGGCGGGCTGGCGATCATCGAAAACGCGTACGATGAAACCGCTCGGGTCGTGGGGGTGTCCCCCCAGGCGATCCCGAAGGTTGAGGAGGAGTTGTTCCCCGAGGCGCGCGCGTCGATGCCGCACCTGCCGGTCGAGCGGATGGATCTCCTGATCGTCGAGGAAGTCGGCAAGAACTTCAGCGGGACGGGCATGGACGTCAACGTGATCGGCCGCTGGCGGATCGCCGGCCTCGAAGAACCGGAGATTCCCCACGCGGAGCGGATCGTCGCGTTGCGGCTGTCGGAGGCGTCGGAGGGCAACGCGCAGGGTATCGGGCTCGCCGACTTCACCACGCGGGCGGTCGTGGATCGGATCGACTTTACCGCGACTTACCTCAACTGTATCGTCAGCACATACGTGCAGCGCGCGATGCTGCCCATGGTCATGGCCACCGAACGGGATGCCATCGGCGCGGCGCTGGGGAGTCTCGGTCTCCCCGATCCGCTGCGCGCCAGGATCGTGCGGATTCCAAATACGCTTCACCTCGAGGACGTCTGGGTCTCGGAACCGCTGGCGCGGGACCTTGACGGGCAGGCGCACGTCGCGGCCGTGGGGGCCCCGGAGCCCGTGCGCTTCGACGGCCGTGGGTGTCTGTGCTGATCGGGCGAAGGGGAGGGGGCGGTGGGGTGAGGAGGGCCGAGGTTGGGGTGTTTGGCGGATCCGGGTTTTCCTCGCTGCTCGAGGGGGCCCGTGAGATCAAAGTGGACACGCCGTACGGAGAGCCGAGCGACGTGGTCACGCTGAGCGAGATCGGGGGGCGGACGGTGGCCTTCCTCCCCCGGCACGGGCGGACCCACCGGCTCCCGCCGCACCGGATCAACTACCGGGCGAACGTCTGGGCGATGAAGTCCCTGGGCGTGGAATGGCTCTTTGGCCCCTGCGCCGCCGGCAGCCTGCAGCCCCATGTCCGCCCGGGGACGTTTGTGATCTGCGACCAATTCGTCGACCGGACCTGGGGGAGGGCGGACACCTTCGCCGACGGCCCCGTGGTCACGCACCTCTCGGCGGCCGACCCGTACTGCCCGACCCTGCGGCCGCTGGCCGTGGAGACCGCCCGCCATCTCGGGATCCCGGTGCACGATCGCGGCACCGTGGTGGTGATTCAAGGGCCCCGGTTCAGCACCCGCTCCGAGAGCCGGTGGTTCGGCAATCAGGGATGGGAAGTGATCAACATGACGAATTATCCAGAGTGCATCCTCGCGCGGGAACTTGAGATGTGCTACGTGAACATCTCGTTGATCACGGACTTCGATGTTGGGGTGGAGGGGGACGCCGCCATCGCCCCGGTGACCCACGAGGCCGTGCTCCGCGTGTTTCAGGAAAACAACGAGCGGCTTCGGCGCTTGTTGTTCGCGGTGATCGAGCGGCTGCCGCGGGGGCGAACCTGTGCCTGTGCGACCGCGCTGGCGCACGCGCGCGTAGAGTAGGCGGGGGGTGTCGGGGATGCGGACCGGGGTGGATCGGGCCGGGCGCGGGGCGGGGATCGCGGTCTTCTTGGTGGGCGCGCTGCTCCTCCTCGCGGTCTTCTATCTCGCCTACGTCGACTTGATCGCCACCGGGGCGCTCGCGAACGCACAGGCGGCCGCCCCGCCGACGGCGAACCTCGCATTGCTCGTGGCGACGAAGGGGTTGTTCCTCTTCATCATGGGGTTCGCCGCCTCCGCCATCGCCAATAAGGGGATTGGGCTCTTTCAGGCGGCGACGCGCGGGGAGCCCTGATCGGTGACGCCGGGCCGTCGCCTGGCGGAGCGCGGGGCAGGGAAGGGCACGGCACGGTGAGTTCAGGCCATCGAGCGTGGCGTCGCGGGTGACGCCGGGGAAGGTGCGATGTGGAGCTTGAGATCGGCGTCCGGACCGTTGGCGAAATCACGATTATCGACGTCGCGGGGGAGCTGGATCTGTACACCGTTCCCCGTTTGGACGAGGGGTTGCGCACCGCCGCGGGTTCGCCCCGGCCGTTGTTCGTGGTGAACCTGGCGCGCGTCGCCTACATCGACAGCACCGCCCTGAAGGTTCTCACCGACCATCATCGGCGGGCGCGGGAGGCCGGTGGGGAGCTGGCCATCATCGCGCCGCAGCCGACGATCGCGAAGATCTTCCGCATCACCGGGTTGGACAAGGTCCTCTCCGTGGTGGCCTCGGAGCCGGAGGCCCTGGAGATCGTGAGGGCGAGCCGCCCGGCGGAGTCCTGACCCCTCGGCCGGCCCGATCATCGAGGATGGCCCACGGCGGTCCCTCCCCGTCGAGCGGACTCGTCGCCGTCGTCGTGCACCCGCACGGCACCGGCGGGACGGCTGCGGCCATCGTGCGAAGACCGCCGGACGACCTCACCGAGGGGTGTTTGGGCATCACCGGGGCGACCGAGAGGGGGTGAGGGTGAAGAGGTTCCGGCTGGGGGTCCGGGGCAAGATCGCGGCGGTCATCCTGATCTGCATGATCCCGGTCCTGATCCTCGGGATCTTGCTGTTTCAGTACCGGAACCAGGGCCGCCTCGAGCTCGTGAAGCGGGGGCATCGGGAGGCGGCGCAGGCGATGGCCTCGGATGTTCAACTGTTCCTCGCCGGCGCGATCGAGACCGAGCGCACCGCGGGGGCGGCGGTCACGAGCCAGCCTTACCCGGTCCCGGGCATCATCCAATTGTTCTCCGCGATCCGGGCGAACAATCGCGCACTCCTCTCGCTGACCCTCGTTGATCCTCACGGTCAGGTGATCGCCGAGAGCCCACCCAAAGCTTCGCCCCCGGCGCTGCTCGAGCTCCCGGCGTTTGCGGCGTTGGGGGGGGAAAAGGATTGGGTGGCCGGGCCGCCGACCCGCACCGCCGGCCGGCCCACCCTCGAAGTCGGGACCACGATCCAGGATCGAGGTCATCTCACCGCGATCGTGATCGGGCGGCTCGACCTCGAGCGACTGCGCACAGTCTTGCCGCGCCCACCCGGGCCGTTTGCCGATGGGATCATCGTCGACCAGGACGGGCGGACGATCATCGATCTTCGCCAGCCCGCCCGGGCCCAAGACGCGTTTCGCGGCGTCGGGGCGGTGCGGGAAGCCCTGGTCGGCCGCGAGGCGACGATCGACGCCTACGAGCTGGCGCGCACACGGTACCTGGGGGCGGCCGCGCCCATCCCCGGGCTGGGGTGGGCGGCGATCGTGATCGAGCCGGAGGCGTCCGCGCTCGAGTCCATACGGCAGGCCGGGGCGCAGGAACTGACCGCGGTGCTCACCGCCGTCGGGGTGGGCTTGTTCCTGGCTTGGGTGCTCGGCGCCGAGTTGAGCGCACCGATCATCACGCTCGTGCGGGGGGCGCGCGCGATCGGGCGAGGGGATCTGGGGACGCGCGTAGCGGTGCGCCGCAGCGACGAACTTGGTGAGCTGGGGAGCGCGTTCAACGAGATGAGCGAGCGCCTGTCGCGCAACGTGACCGAGATGAACGCGCTGCAGGCGGTGAGCGATGCGGCGCTGTCGACGGTGCGCCTGGACGATCTGCTTCCGCCGCTCGTTCGGCAGGTCGTGGCCGCCCTTCATGCCGACGATGGGATGATCTGGTTCGTGGAGGAGGGGACCGGCGACCTCGTCCTGCCGGCGGGGTTCAAAGGAGAAGTGGCCGAGGCGGCCCGCCGGCTCGAGCGCGGCCGGGGGGTTGCGGGACGCGTGGCTGCCGATGCCCGCCCGCACGTCATCTCCGATCCCGCCCGCCTCACCGCGGTCGATCCAGACCTGCGGCGGGAGGGCGCCTACTCCACGGTGGCGGTCCCGCTCCGGGCCGGCGGCCGGGTGATCGGGGTGGTGCAGGTGTTCTCGAAACGCCCCCGCGAGTTCACCCCGCACGAGGTCCGCCTGCTGGAGGCGTTTGCCGATCGCGTGGCGCTGGCGGTCGACAACGCCAAGGCCTATGCGCGGGAGCACGAGATCGCGGAGATCATCCAGCAGACACTCCTCCCACCGCGACGGGTGGAGTTGCCGGGCCTCGTGGTGGCGGGACGATACCTGTCCAGCCGGGAGGTCGGCGGCGACTTCTACGCCGTGCTGCCCGTGGGGGGTGACCGGGTGGGGCTGGCGATCGCTGATGTGTCCGGGAAGGGCATTCCCGCCGCCACCCTGTCCGCCCGCGCCCGCTACCTCCTCGAGGCGTTCGCATCTGACGGGGGCCCCCCGCAGCGCGTTCTCACCCGGCTGAACCAGGCGCTCGCGGCCGACGCCGAGCCCCGGTTCGTCAGTCTGTTCTACGGGGTGATCGATCCCCGGGAGGGGACGTTGGTGTTTGCCAGTGCCGGACACCTCCCGCCGCTGCTGTTGCGGGCCCGAGACCCCAGGCCGGTCCCTCTGGAAGCGCCCGGGCTGCTGTTGGGGGTCCGCGCGGGCACGACCTACACGGCCGCGGAGGCGCGGGTCGATCGGGGCGATCTGCTCCTCTTGTTCACCGATGGGATTACGGAGTCGCGCGGCGGTAGCGGGGAACTGTTCGGCGAGGAGCAGGTGTCGTCGCTGCTGCTGACCCTGCGCGATGCCCCCCCCGATGAGGTGGCTGATCGCGTGATGGAGAAAGTGGCGGGGTGGGGCGGTGACAATCCCGCCGACGACCAGACGGTCGTGGCTGTCCGCATTGCCTGAGCCCGGCGGCCGTAAATCGGCGCGGAGGCCGGTGCGCCTTCGATGCCCTCAGCGGTGACCTACGACCCGCTCCCTTCGTGCCCGGCCGGCTGAGGAGTCTGCGCGGGCACCGTCACGACGACCCGGTCGCGCCCTTCCGCCTTGGCCCGATAGAGAGCTCGATCAGCCGCGTCAATCAAGGTCTCCAGGGTTGCGCCGTGGTCCGGGAAGACGGAAACCCCGATGGAGAGGGTGACGTTCCCGAGCGCTTGGCCGGCGTGCTGGACGGTGATGTGTTTGAATTCTCTTCGCCAATCCTCCGCGCGCCGACGGGCCTCTTCACCGGACGCACCCGGCAGCACGAGCAGCAACTCCTCACCCCCGTAGCGGCACGCAATATCGACCCCCCGGGTGCGCTCGCGCAAGAAGGCGCCCACGGCGCGAAGGAACGTATCGCCCGCCTGGTGACCGAATGTATCGTTGAAGCGCTTGAAGGCGTCGATGTCGAGCATGAGGAACGCGACGGGCTCACGATTGCGGGTGGCCCGGTGCAACTCTCGGTCCGCGGACTCTTCCATGTAGCGGCGATTGAAGAGATTGGTCAATGGATCGCGGATGGACTGACTGCGAAGTATTTCCCGAAGACGCAAATTCGCCAGTGCCAAGGAAAGGCGTTCCCCGGCCGCAGACGCCTGGCGGATCAGGGTATCCATTCCGCCCGGTGAGCCCTTCGCCGAAGCGGCGAGGAGTTCCGGGGGTTCGGCAACGCACAGGACCCCGAGGGTCTCGCCTTGCGCCGCCAACGGCACACAAACGTGCTCCGCGAGCTTGGCGCTGCGGACATGGGTGCAGGTGATGGATGCCCCCAGCGCCTGCGCGACGTGCATCTTGCCGCGGCGGAGGGCCCAACAATCATCCGGCGCAAATACCTGATCGGTGACCGGGTGGGCGCCCCACGCCGCGACGACTCTCACGGTGTCCCGCGAGGGGCTCGTCACGGCCAACGCGCCTGATCGGGATCCAAAGAAACGGCCCAGCATGGTCCCTGACACCGCGTAGGCCTCTTCCAGACTCGGACACGATTCCAACATGTCGACGAGTTCCGTGAGCATGGCGCGCTCTCGGGTCCGCTCCTCCACTTCCTTCAGGGCGACCGCGAGCTGCTCATGCGCCTTGCGCGCATGTTCCAGGCTCTCCATCAGGGTCTGCTCGATGCGTTTGAACTCGGTGATGTCCTCGGCGATGCCGACCAGCCGATAAAACTTGCCTTTCGCGTTCTGCACCGGGAACGTCCGCCCTCGGATCCAGCGAATCGCACCATCCGGTCGGACGATCCGATACTCCTCATCCCCCGGCGTGCCGCGCATCGAGCGCTCATAGAAAGTGAGGACGCGGGCGCGATCGTCCGGCAGGATTGTCTCCATCCAGGCCTCGGGTCGATCGTAGGCTTCCTGGCGGGGCCTGTTCCAGATTTCCTCGTAGGCCGGACTGAGGTAGGCGACGCGAACGGGGTCGACTTCGTAGATGAAAAAGACTTCGCGAATGTGATCCACCAATTGCCCGAATTGTTCTTGGGTGCGCCTTAGGGCTTCCCGTGTTTGTGCTTGACCCTGCCGGGCTTCAACCTTCTGCCGGGCGCGGGATGATCGGACTCGCCGCGCCGGTTGTGTTGGCATCGCTGCGCTCCGACTTGTGCTCATGCTGGCGGCGCACTTGGCGCGGACCGGTCGCTCATGCTGGTCACACCATAGAAGTGCGGCGGCGGCCCGAGCGTAGCGCCTTCCCGCAGCATTTCGCCGCCGCGGTGCCGCCGCGGGTCACTCGAACGCGGGTGGGCATCGTGTGCGTGCCGGGGAAAAGAAGGTGTGTCCACGTGACGGTGATCGTCCTCGACCGGTCGGCTCCGGTCATGCGCCATTGCTCCTCGGCAGGGTGAAGTAGAACGTCGCGCCCTTCCCAATCTCGCCTTCGGCCCAGACTCTACCCCCGTGTCGACGGACGATGCGTTGGACGGTGGCGAGGCCCACGCCCGTGCCCTCGCGCTTCTCAGCGGGGTGCGGCCGCTGAAAGATGTGGAACAGCTTCTCAACGTACTGCATGTCAAACCCCGTTCCGTTGTCCTTGACGAAACAGGAATGGTGCGTGGGAGTATCCAGATCGCGACGCCAGCCGACCTCGATCACCGCGTTCTCGCGGGCGCGGCTGAACCTTAGCGCGTTGGCGAGCAGATTCACGAAGATCCGCTTGACGAACCCGGGGTCTGCCACGCAGGTTGGGAGGTCACCGATGCGAACGGTCGCCCCCCCACCCATTCCGGCGTTGTTGAGCTCCGCCAGGGCAAGGCGCGCCGCATCGGCGAGGGCGACCGGTTGTGGCGAGAGAGGCTGGCGGCCCAGCCGAGAAAAGGCCAACAAGTTGTCGATCAGACTGCTCATGTCCCGAGCGCTGTCGGCGATTTGGTGGAGAAGGCGTTGCCCATCCTCCGACAGAGCCGCGGCGTGATCGTCAATCAGCATCTGCGAAAATCCGCCGATCGTGATGAGCGGTGACCGCAGATCATGGGCGACGGAATACGCAAAAGCCTCGAGGTCCTTGTTGGCCGTTTCGAGCTCCACGTTCCGTTGGGCGACCCGATCCTCCAGATGTTTCCGTTCGGTGAGGTCGCGGACGGCGGCCATCGCCATCGTCCCTTCCTCTGTCTCGAGGGGGCTGAGGCTGATCTCCACCGGGAATTCGCTCCCGTCGCGCCGTCGGCCGGACAGGTCCAGTCCCGACCCCATCGCACGGGTGTGGGGGGACGCGAAGTACCCGGTGCGGTGGCCGCTGTGCGCGTGCCGGTAGCGGTCCGGCACGAGGATCTCGATCGGCTTCGTCAGGAGTTCATCGCGGGGGTACCCGAACAGCTTTTCCGTTTGGGCGTTCACGAGAACGATGCGGCCGTCGCGGTCGACGATGAGCATGGCGTCCGGCGCCGACTCGAGGAGGGCGCGGAACTTCGCTTCCGTGCGCTTCCGTTCGGTGAGGTCGCGGACCGCGGCCATCGCCATCGTGCCCTCCTCCGTTTCGAGGGGGCTGAGGCTGATCCCCACCGGGAATTCGCTCCCGTCGCGGCGTCGGCCAAACAGGTCCAGCCCCGCCCCCATCGCCCGGGTGCGGGGGGAGGCGAAGTACCCGGTACGGTGGCCGCTGTGCGCGTGCCGGTAGCGGTCCGGCACGAGGATCTCGATCGGCTTTGTCAGGAGTTCTTCGTGGGGGTACCCGAACAGCTTTTCCGTTTGCGCGTTCGCGAGAACGATCCGGCCGACCCGGTTGGCGACGATCGTCGCGTCCGGCATGGACTCCAGGAGCCCTCCGAATTTCGCCGCCAGCGCTTCGGTCTGCCGGAGGCTCCTGAGCTCGGTGATGTCTCGGTCGCTGACGACGATGCACTCGAGTTTTCCCTGTGCGTTCCTCACCACTCGGTCGGTGACGACCACGTAGATGTCCGACGCGTCCCTTGGACGACGCACGGACTCGTAGGTCGACATGCCGCGCTGGGTCGCCTGCTGGATCTCCCGGCGTGACCGCTCCAGCAGATCGGGGGGGACGATGAGGTCGAACACCGACCGGCCTACGGCGTCCTCACGTGCATATCCGAGGACGGCCCGAGCGCTGTCGCTCCAGGCCAGAATCCTTCCGTCGGGCGCGATGGCGAAAACGGCGTCGAGCGGCGCCTCCGCGAGGGCTTCCGCGAGCCGCTTCTCAGGGTCGATCATCCCGCCCACCTGGAAACGCCGTGATCATGAGCCCCACGGCAGATTGGGCGAGCGAGACCCCCATGTCGCCGACGCGAATTGGCGCAGCTCCCCCTACCTAGCCGGGAAGGGAACGTCCGTCCGCCGGCGGGGGTGAACGAAAGAGGTGGTTCGGAAGTCTGCGGCAAACCAGGTTTCCTCCTCCAGGAATGACCGCCAGCGCGAACCCTCGGCCGGCTTTCCTGTGGGCCGCTACGCTGCCGCGGTTGCCGGCCTCACCGCGTCCTCCAGCCGAATTGCGCAGATAGATCCCCGCCGGGGCAGGGGTATCCGGGATCCTCGGTCTTACCCGTGTTCTCTGACACCCCCGCATCTATACAGGTGCCCCTCACCGGGATCGCTTAGACTTCCGGGAAGATGCCGGGAGATTTCCTCCTCGTTGCGGGTCCCATGCGTGCTCGGAGAGGATGATCGATACCGCAGAGGACCCTCGGCAACAGCGAAGGCCAATTGGGTGGTTCCGTGCGGATGAGCGGTGTGTTCGTCGTCTCCTGGGCGTCGGCGTGCCGACTCACGATGATCTCTCCGGCACCGGCACATTTTCTGCCCCGTGAGCATACTCGGAACGGGCGGCGGGCATCGGGTTTGAATCCGCACGGGGGAACAGCCTGCAGAATGCAGGCGGCGAAGGTGTGCGACGACTCCTCCCATCTTAAAATTGACGCTCCCGGGACGCCTATGATATACTTTCCCTTGCTCAAGCAGAAGCCATCTGCTTCTCACCTCGGGGCGTCCGCGTGTGGGATTGCCACCGAGGTTTTGGTCCGGGGTTCGATCCCGAGGGGATGGCGCATGTGGCCATCCCCTTCCGTGTATACAAGGAGGCGGGGAACTCTATCGAGCGCGGAGCGCGAATCAACGACCGAATCCGGGCCCGTGAGGTCCGGTTGATCGGGGCCAACGGCGAGCAGCTCGGTGTGATGCCGATTGCGGAAGCCATGGCGAAGGCTGAGGAGGCCAACCTGGATCTCGTCGAGGTGGCCCCAACGGCTGCGCCTCCGGTGTGCCGCATCATCGACTACGGCAAGTACAAGTACGAGCAGGCGAAGCGGGAACGGGAGGCCCACAAGAAGTCCAAAACCTCCGAGCTGAAGGGGATGCGCCTGGGTCCCAAAATCGGCGAGCATGATCTCCAAGTGAAGACCCGCACGGTCAGCGGGTTTTTGAAGGACGGCGACAAAGTGAGGGTGTCGATGTGGTTTCGGGGTCGCGAGATGGCGCATCCTCACGTCGGAGAGCAGATCCTCCGTCGCATGGCGCTTCAACTGGCGGATGTGGCGGTGGTGGAGCGTCACCCCTTGATGGAAGGGCGTAATATGATCATGATTCTCGCTCCAAAGAAGAACTGAGAAGTTAGGGGAGCGGCGTGGGGAAGCTGAAGACTCATCAGGGAACGGCAAAGCGAATCCGGATCACCGGACGCAAGCGCCTCCTTCGGGGCCGACAGTTGGGCGGGCATCTCATGGTGCATAAGAGCGCCAAGCGGAAGCGGTCCCTTCGGCAAGATCCCGCGGTGGAGCACGTGGACGTCGCCCGGCTCGGACGCCTGCTTCCGTACCGCTGACGCGGCGGCGAGATACCGGCTCGCGCTGGATTCGTACCTCGTGTTGGGAGTGATCGTTGATGGCACGGGTCAAACGAGGGGTCACCGTTCGGCGTCGGCACCACAAGGTGCTGAAGCTGGCCAAGGGGTACTGGGGCAAAAAGAGCCGTTGGTTCAAGCTCGCCAACCAGACCGTCGTGCGTGCCCTCGCGCAGGCCTACGCGCATCGGCGGGCCCGGAAGCGCGACTTCCGGCGGTTGTGGATCGCGCGGATCAACGCCGCCGCGAGACTGCACGGGTTGTCGTACAGCCGCCTCATCTTCGGCCTGCGCCGCGCGGGGATCGAAGTCAACCGTAAGGTGCTGGCCGATCTCGCGGTGCGGGACGCTCACGCGTTTTCGGCGCTGGTCAAACAAGCCCAGCGGACCGAGTAGTTTCGACGTCGCGATGGGGCTTCCCCGCGAGCCCTCCCCGAAGGGGGAGGGCTCGCATCGTTCGGGGCGCGGGGCGGATCCCGAAATCATCACCAGTCGCAAGAACCCGCTGATCCAGGAGCTCCGCGATCTGATTCGCTCGTCGAACCGGCGGATCGCGCGGTGCGTGGTGGAGGGGCGGCGGGCCCTCGAAGCCGCCGCCGCAAACGGCGCTGAGATCCAGCGGGTGGTGCACACTCCGGACGCGACCGCCGATCCTTCGACCGCCGCCGTCCTCGAGCGGCTGCGGGCCACCGGGATCCGTATCATCACGGTCTCCGCGTACGTCTTTGCGCCCCTCAGCCAGGTGGAATCTCCCCAGGGCGTGCTCGCGGTCGCGCGCCGGCCGCGCGAGGCGACCCCGAGCCTCCTTGCCGATCCTCGGGTGCTGCTGGTGGTGCTCGACGGCCTCCAGGATCCCGGCAACGTCGGGACGATTCTGCGCACCGCGGCCGCCGCGGGGGCGGCTGGCGCCCTGATCGTCGGCCCGACGGCGGACCCGTTCGGGCCCAAAGCGATCCGAGCGTCCGCCGGAGCCGTGTTTGGCGTGCCGGTGCGCTGGGTCGCGAGTGCCGAGGACTGCGGGGAGGCCCTCGCGGCGCACCGGGTCCGGGTGCTGATCGCGGATCCGCGCGGGGATCATCTCGACTCCGACACGTCGTTCGCCCGACCTCTCGCCCTGGTGTTTGGGGGAGAGGGGAGGGGGGCGGGGGCGGCTTGGAAGCGGTACGGGACGACCGTCCGCCTCTCGATGGCCGGGACGGTGGAGTCGCTCAATGTCGCGGCGGCCGCGGCGGTTCTGCTCTATCGGGTTCCTCCGACCCTCGGCCCCGAGGATCGCGCGGAGCGGTGATTCGTTGTCATGGTTTTCGGCCCTGTGCTATACTTGGGCCGACCTGCGGGGGCCACACGCGACGCTGTTCGTCCTGGACCTTCAGCCGGCTCAGCGGTGTCACACTGGCGGGGAGGAGGGGTGGCGTGGTGGAGATTGGGTATACGCCCGAGACCTTTTGGCGGGTGTTTGAGACCACCGGTTCCATCTGGGCGTACCTCGTCTACCGGCAATTCGTCAGGCGGCAACAGCACTGGGTGGTGCCGATTTTGAACTAACGCCCGGCGTGCCGGGCGGAACCGCATAGGACGTGGTGATGACGGAGAGGGTCCGGGGATCGCGGCGATCAGACAGGGCCGGTCATTGACAGTGAGCCCGCCCGCGAGGCGCCCCGCCGACGTTCACTCCCGAGCGGTCCGCTGACTCTCTCTCGATGGGGGAGAGGTAGGCGGGCGAGGGAGATCCGGCCCGGACCCCGGAGCAGCAGAGCCGCCGGCGTCGCGACGACGGCGGGCGGAAAAAGGGTGGGACCGCGGAAGACGCACTTTCGCCCCTTGGGCGGGGGTGCGTTTTCATTGCCGGCCCCGGGACCCGCGGGGTGACGGCGAGTGGGGAGGGGGCGACAGTGGACCTCAACGAGGTGCGCGCGATCCGCGGTCAGGCCGAACGGGAGGTCGCGCAGGCGGTAACGGCGGAGGCCCTCGAGGGGGTCCGCGTCCGGTACCTTGGCCGGCAGGGTACCATCACCGCGGCCTTCCGGCGCCTCGGCACCGTTCCCCCGGTCGACCGCCCCGCGGTGGGGGCCGCGCTCAACGATCTCAAGACCGTCGTCGAGGGACTGCTGTCTTCCCGCACCGAGTCGATGCGCCGCGAATCCCAGGGGAGCCGCCTGGCCGCGGAGGCGATCGACGTCACCCTCCCCGGGCGCCGGCCGCATCTCGGCCGGACGCACGTTCTCACCCGCACGATGGAGGAGATCGCCCAGATCTTCCTCGGGCTGGGGTTCGAGATCGTCGAGGGGCCCGACGTTGAACACGACGAGGACAACTTTGAGCGCTTGAACATGCCGGCGTACCATCCGGCGCGGGACGCGCAGGATTCGTTTTATCTGGGCGGCGGGTGGCTGTTGCGGACGCACACCACGGTGGTGGACGTTCATGTCCTCGATACCCATCGTCCACCGATGCGCGCCCTGGCGTACGGGCATTGCTACCGGCGGGATCCGGCCGACGCGAGCCATTCCCCGATGTTCCACCAGGCCGATGGATTCCTGGTGGACCACGGCGTGCGCTTCTCCGACCTGAAGGGTGTCCTCCTCAGCTTCGCCCGGGAGTTCTTCGGGCCGCAGACCCGAGTGCGGTTCACGCCCTCGTACTTTCCCTTCACCGAGCCCAGCGCTGAGATGTCCATCGGCTGCCTCCTCTGCGCGGGGCGGGGGTGCGCGGTCTGCAAGCGGTCCGGATGGCTGGAAATCTTAGGATGCGGGATGTTCCATCCCCGCGTGTTGACCATGGCGCACCTCGATCCTGAGCGGTACACGGCGTTTGCTTTTGGCATGGGCGTCGAGCGCCCGGCGATGCTCAAGCATCGGATCGATGACATCCGGCTGTTCTACGAAAACGACCTGCGGTTTCTAGAGCAGGTGTAGGAGAGGCGATGCGCGTTTCCCTGGAGTGGCTGCGCGAATACGTGCGGGTCGACGCCTCCCTGGAGGCCCTCGTCGATCGCCTGACCGGCCTCGGCCTGCCCGTCGAGCAGGTTGAGCGGGTGGGGGATGACACCGTCCTGGAGATCGAACTGACGTCCAACCGACCGGATTGCATGAGTGTGCTAGGGATCGCCCGAGAGGTCGGTCTTCTGGGGCGTCGCCCGGTTCGGCCGCCGGCTCGAAAACTCGTCGAGGCGCGCGATCGGTCGTCGGCTCGAATCGCCGTCCGGGTCGCCGATCCCGAGGGGTGCCCGCGGTTTACGGCGAGGATGATCGAGGGCGTGCGGGTCGGCCCATCCCCGGCGTGGGCTCAGCGGCGGCTGGAGGCTTCGGGGATCCGAGCCATCAACAACGTCGTCGACGTGACCAACTACGTCATGCTCGAACTCGGGCAGCCGATGCACGCGTTCGACTATGACCGAATCGCCGGCGGGCGGTTGGTGGTGCGTCGGGGCGAGCCGGGGGAGCGCCTGACGACGCTCGACGGGGTGACGCGCATACTCGATTCCGACATGCTGGTCGTCGCCGATGCCGAGCGGGTGGTGTCGCTCGCCGGCATCATCGGGGGTGGGGAGACGGAAATCGGCGTTCGGACCGAGACGGTGCTCCTGGAAGCCGCCTACTGGCACCCGCCCGCGATCGGGCGGACCGCGCGGCGCTTGGGGATCCGGACCGAGGCGTCGGCTCGATTCGAGCGAGGGATGGACCCCGCCGCTCCTCCCCAGGCGCAGGATCGCGCGGCGGCGCTGCTCGTCGAATGGTGCGGCGGGCGCATCCTCCGCGGGATGATCGATGTGTACCCCAAGCGGCTCCAGCCGCGCCGGATCCGCCTTCGTCCCACCCGGGCGGTGGCGGTGCTCGGCGTGGAGATCCCCCGAGCGAAGATGACCCGTGTCCTCCGCTCGCTGGGGTGCACGGTCACCGAGGCCACCACGCTTGTGGTTCGCCCGCCGTCGTTCCGGCCCGATCTGGTCCGCGAGGAAGATCTGATCGAAGAGGTGGCGCGGATCCACGGCTACGACCATATCCCGCCGACGATGCCTCGCGGCGCCTCGACCGCAGGGACCGTCGTGCCGGCGCTGCGTGCCGATGCCCGGGTGCGGGAGACGTTGGCCAGGCTGGGGCTGACCGAGGTGATGACGCTGACGCTCGTGCCCCCCCAGGAGGCGTC
Organism: bacterium; assembly: GCA_035307765.1. Classification (NCBI taxonomy): domain Bacteria; species bacterium. The sequence goes on from DATGHU010000023.1 coordinate 21,826, forward strand.
GCCGGCCGGCGACGCCCCCGTGGTGCTTCAGAACCCGCTCCTCACCGACCAGGCCGCGTTGCGCACCTCGCTGCTCCCGGGCCTGGCCGATGTGCTCTCGGGCAACGCGGCCCGCCGCGTGGAGGACGTCCAGGTCTTCGAGCTCGGCCGGGTGTTTCGCGGTGGGGGCCGCGACGCCCGCCCCATCGAGCGCCGGACCCTCGGGATCGCCATGATGGGGCGGTGGCGAACCGGCTGGAACATTCCCCCCGACCAGGCCACGGTCGACTTCTTCCATCTGAAGGGAGTGCTCGAAGCCCTCCTGCGGGAAGTTGGGGTGCGCGGGTGGGCGGTGGAGGCCCTCCCCCAGCCGGATCGGGGTTCCCCACCGTGGTGGCATCCCGCCCGCGCCGCCGCCCTCATGCTCGGGGGGAACGCGATCGGTCGGTTCGGCGAGCTCCACGCGGACCTCAGCGCCGGCCGGCGGCTGCCGCATCGGGCGTTCCTCGCCGAGGTGGATCTCGAAGCGCTCTTGGCCTCGTCCGCGCCGCCCGTCGCCTCCCCAAACCCGCCCCGCTACCCGGCGGTGGAACGGGACATCGCGCTGGTGTCCCCGGTGGGGACGCCCGCGGCCCAGATCGAGGGCGCCATCCAGGCCGCCGCCGGGCCGCTGCTCGAGGCGGTGGTGCTGTTCGACGTGTACACCGGCCCGCCGGTGCCCCCCGGGCACCGCAACCTCGCCTATCGGCTGCGGTGGCGGGCGCGTGACCGCACCCTAACCGCCGCGGAGGCGGAGGAATCCGTTCAGCGGGTCCGAATAGCCCTCCAGGAGCGGGTCGGCGTACAGCTCCGCGAGTAGGTGCCTCGCGGGAGGATGCCGCAGGAGGGATGGCCCGGACCATTAGCGTGAACTGGATCGACTGGGTCACCCTGGCGATCGTCCTCGTGTCGATTCTCCGCGGTACCCGCTACGGGATTTTGGCGGGGCTGTTTGACCTGCTCGCCCTGGCCGGGGCCTTTTTCACCGCCGCCGTCCTGTACCCGCAAGCCATCCCCGTGCTGAACAAAGCGCTGTACCTCCCCAGTGAGTGGGGGGGGTTCCTCGCGTTCGTCGTGATCTGGCTCGTGATCTACATCGGAGTCGGGATCATCATCCGGCTGGTGCACGGGGTCAAGACCCTCCCGCTGTCCGAGATGCTGGGAGGGGCGTTCGGGCTGCTGCGCGGGCTCACCCTGGCGACGGCGTGCCTGGTCATCATGCTGGCCGCCCCATTTCATGGAGCGATCGATCCCGACGCGAAGCAGTCTCCGGTCGCCGGCTTCCTCCTGAAAGGTTACAACGCGGTGATGGTCACCGTCGTCCCAACCCTGCCCGTGCGCATCCCGCGGATCGGCCCCGGCGGACACGCGTTTTAGGTGAGCGCCAGAAACCTCGAGATCGCCCGCATCTTCTCGCAGATCGCCGACCTCCTGGAGATCAAGCAGGAGTCGGCGTTTCGCGTCAATGCCTACCGCAAGGGCAGCCGCGCGCTGGAGGGGCTGGCGGAGGACGTCGAGGCCATCGCCGCCCGTGGGGAGCTTCGGAAAATCGGCGGGATCGGCGAGAGCCTCGCCGAGAAGATCCGCGAGTACCTCCAGTCCGGCACCATCGCCTACTTCGATGAACTCCAACAGGCCCTGCCGCCGGGGTTGTCCGAGCTGATGACGATTCAGGAAATCGGGCCGAAGACCGCCCTGCTCCTCTTTCAACGCCTCGGGGTCGCGGACATCGACGCGCTGGAGCGGGCGGCCCGGGACGGCAAAGTGCGCGAGCTGCCGCGGTTGGGGGCGAAGATCGAGCAGAACATCCTCGCCGGGATCGCGCGCCGGCGCCAGCAGACGTCCAGGCGGCCGATCGGCGCCGTCCTTCCGCAGGCGCAGGCGGTGGTCGCGTCGCTGGCGGGAGTCGCGGGCGTGGAGGCGGTGAGCCCGGCGGGGAGCCTCCGCCGGATGCGGGACACGATCGCCGACATCGACATCGTCGTGGCGACCCGGTCTCCCGAGGCCGTGATGGATGTGTTCGTCGGACTGCCGCAGGTCAGCCGCGTGTTGTCGCGGGGGGCGACCCTCAGCAGCGCGATCCTGGGGGCGGCCGAGGTGCAGTGCGACGTGCGGGCGGTCGAGCCGGAGTCGTACGGCGCCGCGCTTCAATATTTCACGGGCAGCAAGGACCACAACGTCCGACTCCGCGAGATGGCGGTCCGGCGGGGCCTCAAAATCAACGAGTACGGCGTCTTCCGCGTCAAGGACGAGCGGAGGGTGGGGGGGAAGACCGAAGAGGAAGTCTATGCGTCGCTCAAACTGGCGTGGGTGCCTCCGGAGATTCGCGAAGCCCAGGGGGAGATCGAATTGGCCCAGCGCGGAGCGCTTCCGCGCCTCGTCGCCCTCGCCGATGTTCGGGGGGATCTCCACATGCACACCACGTGGAGCGACGGGGATGACACCGCGGAGGCGATGGCCCGCGCCGCCAAGGCGCGCGGGTATGAGTACATCGCCATCACCGACCATTCGCGGTCGCTGAAGTTTGCCGGCGGGGTCACCGTCGATGATCTCCGCGCGCACGCCGGCGCGATCAGGAAGCTGCGGGATGAGGTGGGGATGGCCATCTTCATCGGGTCGGAAGTGGATATCCTCCCCGATGGGTCGCTCGACTATCCCGATGAGATCCTGGACACCCTCGACCTCGTGATCGGATCGGTCCACAGCCGGTTCCGGATGTCCGCGGCGGAGATGACGCGCCGGGTGATCGCCGCGATGCAGAATCCCCACCTGGACATCCTCGGCCACCCCACCGGGCGGCTGTTGGGCCAGCGGCCGCCCTTCGAACTGGACCTCGATGCGGTAATCGAGGCCGCGCGCCAGACGGAGACCGTGCTCGAGATCAACGCCTCGCCCGATCGGTTGGATCTCAGGGACTCGCATGTGCGGCTGGCCCGTGATCACGGCGCGCTATTCGAGATCGGAACGGACGCGCATCGCCAGGATCATCTGCGGACGATGGAGTACGGGATCGGGACCGCGCGGCGGGGTTGGGTCGAGGCCCCGAGCGTGATCAACACGTGGCCGCTGGCTCAGCTCGTCGACTTCCTCGCCGGTTAGTGCCGCTGCCGCGCGCGTTCTTCGCGCGCCCGACGCTCGCCGTGGCCCGCGCCCTGCTCGGCTGTTACCTGGTCCACGACACGCCGGCGGGGCGGGTCGTGGGGCGGCTGGTCGAGGTCGAAGCCTACTGCGGGGCCCGCGATCCGGCGAGCCATGCCTACCGCCGGACGCCCCGCAGCGCCGTGATGTGGGGGGTGCCGGGGACGGCCTACGTGTATCGCAGCTACGGGATCCACGCCTGCATGAACGTCGTGACCGAGCGGCTGGGGCGTCCCGGCGCGGTGCTCCTGCGCGCCCTCGAACCGGTGGAGGGGATCGGATTGATGCGGCGTCGACGCGGGGGCAGGATCGCCCGGCTGCTGGGGAGCGGACCCGGCCGGTTGACCCAGGCGATGGGGATCACGATCGCCCACAACCGCGCCGATCTGATCACCGGGCCGCTGTTCCTGGCGCGCGGCCGCCACGCCGAGCCGATCGTTGCCACCCCCAGGATCGGCATTTCGGTCGCCACCGACCGGCGGTGGCGGTACGCGCTTAAGGGATCCCCGTGTCTCTCCCGCTGAGCGCGGAGGGGCGCCCTCGGGCCGGCGGTCCCCCCGGCCCACGTTTGTGGTATCATGCGGGCGGTGCGGATCCTCATGGTGTTTGTTGACGGGGTGGGGCTGGGTGATCCCGACCCGGCCGCGAACCCACTGGTCCGGGCCGAGACGCCCACGATTCGTCGGCTCCTAGGGGGCCCGCTGGCCGGGCGCGGCCCGGTTAGGACCGAGCAGGCCGTGATGGTGCCCCTCGACGCCCGGTTGGGGGTTCCCGGCTTGCCCCAGAGCGCGACGGGGCAGGTCACGCTCCTCACGGGGGAGAACGCGCCCGCGCTGGCGGGCCGGCACGTCACGGCGTATCCGACGCAGGTCCTGCGGCACCTCCTTTTGGAGCGGGGACTCTTCCCGCGTCTGCGCGCGGCCGGCGTCGAGGCGACCCTGGCGAACGCCTATACCCAGGACTACTTTGCCGCCGTCGAGGGGCGGCGCCTCCGCCACGCCGCGATCACCCTCAACGCCATTCAGGCGGGGATCCCGCTCAGGGGCGTCGACGACCTGAGCGAGGGCCGGGCGGTGTACCACGACCTGACGAATGCGCGTCCGCGCGAGTGGGGCCATCCCGTCCCCCTGATCTCGCCCGAAGACGCCGGCCGCCACCTCGCCGAAATCTCCGCCGCGCATGCCTTTACGCTGTTCGAGTTCTTCCAGACCGATCTGGCGGGCCACGGCCGCGTCCCCGACCGCCTCGGCGTGGTGGAGCGGCTCGACCGGTTCCTCGGCGCCACCCTCGCCGCGGTCGATTTGGCGGACACCCTGATGCTGGTCACCAGCGACCACGGGAACCTGGAGGATGAACGGACGCGGGGGCACACCCTGAACCCCGTGCCGGCGCTTCTCGTCGGGGCGGGGCGGGAACGGATGGGGGGGCGGCTGCGCGATCTCACCGACGTCGCTCCCGCCTGTCTCGCCGCGCTTGGGAATGGGGTGCCTCCGTGACCCCCCGCTCGCTTCGGGTCCTGGAGTTCTCGGCGATCTCCGACCGACTGGCCGCCCGCTGCGCCTCGACGCTGGGCCGCGAAGCGGCGCTGGCCCTGCGCCCCTCTCCGGTGCTCGCGGAGGTGGCCCGCGCACAGCAGGAGACCTCCGAGGCGCGGGGGCTGGCCGAGACGGGGAGCGGCCTCCCGGTCCAAGGGATCCGCGAGATCCGCGATGCGGTTCACCGGGCGGCGATCGGCGGCGGCCTCGACATCCGGGAACTGCTCGATATCCGCGACACCGTCGCCGTCGCCCGGAGCGTGAAGGGGTTTGTGCTGGCGCGGCGGGCGGAGGTCCCGATGCTCGCGGAGGTGGCCGAGTCCGTCGTCGTTTTTCCGGATCTGGAAGAGGCGATCGGTCGGGCGATCGGCCCGGACGGCGAGATCCTCGACGGGGCGAGCCCCGAGCTGGGGAAGATTCGACGCGAGCGGCGGACGGCGGAATCGCGGCTGCGCGACCGGCTGGAGGGCGTGCTGCGGACCCCGGCGATCGTCCGAATGCTGCGCGAGTCGTTGATCACGATCCGCGGCGACCGGTACACGGTGCCGGTACGGGCGGAGTTCCGAAACCAGTTTCCGGGGGTGGCACACGATCAGTCGTCGAGCGGCGTGACGGTCTTCATGGAGCCGCTGGTGGTGGTCCCGCTCGGCAACGCCGTCCGCGAGCTCGCCATCAAGGAGCGCGAGGAGGTGGCCCGCATCCTCGCCGCGTTGAGCGGCGCGGTGGGGGGAGCGGCCGAAGATCTCGCCGTCACCCTCGAGGGACTGGCAGCGCTCGACCTGGCGGCGGCCAAGGCGTGCCTCAGCCTGGAGATGGCGGGATCCGCGCCCCGGCTCAACGCTGAGGGGCGACTGGACCTGCACACCGCCCGGCACCCCCTGCTCGCGGGGCAGGTCGTCCCCGTGGACGTGCAGTTGGGCGGGCGGTTTCGCACGCTGATCATCACCGGGCCGAACACGGGGGGGAAGACCGTGACCCTGAAGACCGTGGGGCTCCTGACGCTCATGGCCCAGGCCGGCCTCCACATTCCCACCTCTCCCGACAGCGAGGTGGCGGTGTTTCCCCACGTCTACGCCGACATCGGCGACGAGCAGAGCATCGAGCAGAATCTCTCCACATTTTCCTCGCACCTCACCGCCATCGTCGAGATCCTCCGCGACCTGGACCGCGATCCTCCCGGGACCGCGCGCGCCCTGATCCTCCTCGACGAGGTGGGGGCCGGTACCGATCCCACCGAGGGCGTCGCGCTCGCCCGCGCTCTGATCGAGGCGCTGCACGCGGTGGGCGTTTGCACCGCCGTCACCACCCATTACAACGAATTGAAGGCGATGCCGTATACGCACCCCGGCATGGAAAACGCCTCGGTCGAGTTTGACGAGATCACCCTGCGGCCGACGTACCGGCTGCTGATCGGCACCCCCGGCCACAGCAACGCGCTCGCGATCGCGGAGCGGCTGGGGCTCGACCCGGGGATCGTGGCGAGGGCGCGGAGCACGCTGTCGCAGCAGGACGCCGACCTCACCCAGGTGCTGCGGTCGGTCGAGGCCGAGCGCGAGGCTCTGGCCCGCGAACGCGACGCCGCCGCCCGCGCCCGCCGGGAGCTCGAGCTCAGGCAAGCGCAGGTGGAGGAGGATGCGCGCCGCCTCGACGCGCAGCGGCGCGTGCTGTTTGAGCAGGCACAGGCCGAGGTGCGGTCGGCGGTGCGGCGCGGCCGCGAGGAACTCCAGGGCCTGTTGGCGTCGATCAAGGCGAGTCCGTCTCCCCAGGCCGCCGCCCAGGCGCGCGCGCACCTCCAGGAGTTGAGCCGCACCGCCGACCGCTACGGAGCGCACGCGCAGTCGCCCGCGGCGGGAGCGCCTCCCGAAGACCTCCGCGTCGGGGAGACCGTGCTGGTCGTGTCGCTCGGCCAGCCGGCGGTGGTGGAGGTCGCTCCCGATCACCGGGGCGAGGTCGAGGTGCGAGCCGGCAGCCTGAAGGTTCGCGTGCCGATCGCCGATCTCAGGCGGCTCTCCGCGCCCGAGGCACCCGATCCGGTGCGTACCCCGCTCGCGTCCCCGGGGCTCGAGAAGGCGCTCCAGGTGCCGTCTTCGGTGGATCTCCGCGGGATGGCCGCCGATGACGCCATCTTGGAGCTCGACAAGTACCTCGACGACGCGGGCCTGGCCGGGCTGGAGCGGGTGACCGTGATTCACGGCAAGGGCACCGGCGCCCTCCGCCACGCCGTCCGCGAGCATCTTTCCCACCACCCCGAGGTCGCCGCGTTCCGGCTGGGCGGGGACGGCGAGGGGGGGACCGGGGCGACGATCGTGGAGCTCGCACGCCGGTGAGCGCGGGGCTGCACGCGCACGGTCCGCACGGCCGCCCGGCCGGGGCGGCGGACCCTCGTCAGCCCTTCGTCGCGGCGCTCCTCGTGACCATCGGCCTGATGGCCGTCGAGGCGGTCGGCGGGTGGCTCACCGGCAGCCTGGCGCTGGTCGCCGATGCCGGGCACCTGTTGGTGGACGTAGGGACGCTGGGGCTCGGCTGTGCCGCGAGTTGGCTGGCCGCCCGGCCGGCGACCCCCCGGATGTCCTACGGCTACCGGCGGGCGGAGATCCTCGCCGCCGCCACGAACGGCCTGGCGCTCTGGGCCGTGGCGGCCGCGATCATCTACGAGGCCGTGGCTCGGTTTCGGACGCCGCACGCCGTCTCGGCCCCGGGGATGCTTGTGGTGGCGCTGCTCGGGCTGTGCGGCAACCTGGCGGCGAGCGCGGTGCTGGCCCAGGGACGGGAGGAGAACCTCAACCTCCGCGTGGCGTTCGCTCATGTCCTCGCCGATGCCGCCGCCGCGGTCGGGACGATCGCCGCGAGCCTCGTCATCCTCACCACGGGATGGACGCGGGCCGACGCCGTGGCGGGGGTTGCGATCGCGGCGCTGATCTTCGCTGGATCGTGGCCGTTGCTCCGGGAGGCGGTGCAGATCTTGATGGAGGGGACCCCCCACCGGCTCTCGCTGTTCGAGGTGGAGGAGGCGATGCGGGGGGTGCCGGGGGTGGTGAACATCCACGATCTGCACATCTGGTCGCTGACCTCCGGCGTGGAGGCGGTGAGCGGTCACGTCTTGATCGCCGACGGGCGGGAGAGCCAGCGGGTGCTCGCGGACCTCTGCCGGTTGCTGAACACCCGCTACGGCCTCGGGCACGTCACGCTGCAGGTGGAGGACGAGGAGTTCGCCGATTCGGGCCACCCCAACTGCACGCCGCGCGCGGGGACAACGTCCGGGTGAGGATGTTATAATCACACGCGTGAGCCCCCTCAGCCCCGCCGCCCAACTCGAGCAGCTCAGGCGGGGGACCGTCGAGATCATTACCGAGGACGCGCTGCTCCAAAAGCTGGCCCAGGGGCGACCGCTGCGGATCAAGCTCGGGTTGGACCCCACCGCTCCCGACATCCATATCGGCAACGCCATCGTGCTGCAGAAGCTGCGGCAATTTCAGGATTTGGGCCACGAGGCGATCCTGGTGATCGGCGATTTTACGGGGCTGATCGGTGATCCATCGGGGAAATCCGAGACCCGTCCGGCGCTCACCCCCGCCCAGATCGAGGACAACGCCCGGACCTACCGTGATCAGTACGGCCTGATTCTCGACCCGGCCCGGACACGCGTCGTCTTCAACAGCCACTGGTTGGGGGCGATGAAATTCTACGACGTGATCAAGCTGGCCAGCCGCACCACGGTGCACCGGATCTTGGAGCGCGACGACTTTGCGAAGCGGTACGCGGAGCACCTGCCGATTCATCTGCACGAGCTGCTCTACCCGCTGTGTCAGGCCTACGATTCGGTGGCGATCGAGGCCGACGTCGAGCTCGGCGGCACCGACCAGAAGTTCAACAACTTAATGGGGCGCGAGCTCCAGCGCGAGCTGGGGCAGGAGCCGCAGGTGGTCGTGCTCACCCCGCTGCTGCCCGGGCTCGACGGCGTGCAGAAGATGAGCAAGAGCCTGGGCAACGCGATCGGGATCACCGATCCGCCGAGCGAAATGTACGGTAAGGGGATGTCGCTCGCGGATGCCCTGATGATTCCGTATTTCGAGTACTGCACCCTGATGCCGCTCCCCCAGGTCCGCGAGCTGGAGGGCGACCTGGCGGCCGGGCGGGCCCACCCCCGCGATGTGAAGGCGCGGCTGGCCCGGGAGATCACCGCCCGCTACCACGGCGAGACGGCGGCGCGGGCGGCGGCGGTCGAGTTTGAACGCGTGTTTGCGTCCCACCAGCTGCCCGAGGAGATCCCCGACGTGGACCTCCCGTCCGACCGGCTCCGCGGCGGCGCCATCCGATTGGTCCGCCTCTTGGTGGAGACCGGGTTGGCCGATTCGAACGGCGAGGCCCGCCGTCTGATCAGCCAGGGGGGCGTCAGCCTGAACGGCGAGCGCATCAACCAGGATGTCGACGTCGCGGTCCGGGACGGAATGCTCATCCGCGTCGGCCGGCGCCGGTTCGCCCGCGTTCGCCTCGGCGAGTAACTCCGACACGTGGCCAGGCGCGAGCGGGGCGGCGGTCGGTCCGCCCCCGGCGAACCCGGTTCTCTGCCTCGACCGAACGGCCCCGCGCCGTGGGAGGGACGTCACCTCTCCCCCGGCCTCTATCGCTGGGGGCTCGTCCTGGCCGCCGCGTTGGGGGCCGCGCTCCGCGTCGCCGATCTCGGCCGTCCGTTCAACGGCTTCGGCGCCACCGGGTGGAACGAGGGGCACTACGCGCTGATCGCGCTGAACTTTGATCGGTACGGGCTCTGGTCCCAGCACGACGACCTCGGGGCGGATTACACGTTCTCCCCCGGGGTGCCCTGGTTGATCTGGCTGGCGTTCCGGGCGTTCGGCCCGCACGAGTGGGCGGCGCGGCTCCCGGGGGTCCTCTGCGGCGTCGCGGCGATTGTGCTCGTGGCCGCACTCGTCCGCCGGTTGCTCGGGAGCGAGCAGGTTGCCCTCGCCGCCGCGGGGTTCGTGGCGACCGCTCCGGGGATCGTCTACTACTCGCAAAACACCCAGCTGGACACTCCCAGCATCGCCTGCGCGCTGGCCGCCGCGGTGTCCGTGCTGCGGCACCGCGACTCCGGGGGTGGGAGGGAGCTGATCGCGGCCGGGGTGTGGGCCGCCCTCGCCGTGTGGTTCAAGTTCACCGCGGTACTCGTCTACCCGGCGCTCCTCGCCTGGTGGTGGGCCCTCCGTCCCCGTCGACCTCTCTCGGCCGCGTTCGCGGCCGCGGCGTGTGTCGCCCTAACCGTCCTGCCGAGCGCGGCGTGGGTGCTGTACGGCGAATGGACGGGGCGGACCGTGGGGAGCTTCTACCATCGCCCCTGGACGCTGCGGGGGGTCGAGCAGGCGCTGATCGAGATACCGCTGATCGTGATGTCGCACCTGTTCGTTCCGATCGGGGCGCTTCTCCTGGCCGGGATCCCGATCGCCTGGCGCTGGCGCCCGCGCTTTCGCTGGCTCGGCATCTGGTGCTGGCCGTGGGTATCGCTGTTCCTAGTGTTTCCGTATTCCAGCGTCGTCAACCGGTACTACGATCTCCCGGCGACGTACCTCCTCGTGACGCTGGCGGCGTTGGGGCTGTGGGCGGCGCTGGCCGCGCGGCGTTCGGCCGACGCGCTCGGCCGCGCGGTGCTGATCGGGCTCGGGATCGTCGTCGCACTGAACGCCGCGTACGTGCTGTGGGATCCGACGACCGATCGTTTGAGCCGGACGATGACCGCGCATCCCGCACCGCTCGATCCGGCGCCGTTCTACTCGGCAAAAGTTGTGGCGCGCCTCCCGCGGGGGCACACGGTGGTAGACGCGCCCCAGACGATGTTCTATGCGGGGGGGGATCCGGCGTGGGTGATCCTCATCGGCGGCGACGGCGACGTCCGGAGGGCGATCGACCGGGAAACCTTCGACTACATCCTGCTCAACGATTACTGGCACTCCCAGCCGCCGTACTACCCTGTCGACGACGCGCTGCGCTCCAGGCTGGCGCGTCATCGTTACGTCCAGATCGCCCCCGCCGCGTGGGCGCACACGTCCGCAGGGCAGAAGGGATGGATCCCACCCTCCCGCCCCTACATTGACGCGCGGAAGGGCTTCCGAGTAGTATGGGATCCGGCGGGCCCTTAGCTCAGGTGGTTAGAGCGCACCCCTGATAAGGGTGAGGTCCGTGGTTCGAGTCCACGAGGGCCCACCATAATTTATCAATGCAGGATCGATCTTGTGTTGGTCTGGAGAATCGATAGGGCTGTCCGATCAGTGCTGGACGCCGCATCTACCCTGGAAATCTAGCGTCAGCTATTGTGGAACGCACACGCGGTCGATGAAGGCGCGTAACACTAGATTGGTCTTCACCGGATCGCGGCCGAAATTGTGATGCCCCCCACCAATCACCGTGACCACGGGAGCGCCGGTCGCTTCAGCAATCGCGACACCATGGGTGTATGAGACGATCTTGTCCTGATCTCCGTGAATGACGAGTACGGAGCATCGGATCGACCGGTAAAGGGCCACGGCCTCCTCCGGGTGCTCGGTGAGGTGCGTCAAGACGCCGCGCCCTTCGATCGTCGCAATGAGCACCTCCGGCGTCGTCTCCAACCCCCAGGCCACCCCATCCTCGATGTGTTTACTGGAATGTGGCTCCGAGAAGACCTTGGAGAAGAAAAATTCCAGGAACCCCCGATAGTCTTTGCGCCAGTAGTGACGATTGTGCTTGGCCCAGCCGTCCTCGGTTTCAAGGCGATCCTCAAAACTGTACACCGCTCGCTCTGGCAGCGGCCGCCCCAGCGGCGACCTGGAACCGATCATGACCGCGGCCAGCACCCGGTCCGGATGGTGCGCGGCCAGCAGCGCCGCAAGCCACCCGCCAGTGGAAAGACCCACCATGACGGCGCGCTCGGTCCGAGTCGCGTCCATGACAGCCAGCGCATCCTGGACATACTCGGTGTCCGCATACGCCTGCGAGGTCAGCGGACGATCGGACCTGCCGTTTCCCCGTGGATCGAAAGTGACGACGCGGTAGTGGCGCGCGAAATAGGGAACCTGCGCCTTCCAGATGCGAGAGTGGCAGATCGCCCAAGCGGGCAGGAAGAGCACGGTCGGCGTCCCGTTCCCATAGATCTCGTAGAACGTGCGAACGCCGCCGCGCTCGACGTATCCTTCCTGGTCAGGGTACCGGGCCCGCATCAGCGCTCCCCGGCGTTGCGTCCACAGGCAGCTGGCCCACGCCACTTGACCGGGTGCCTGACGAGCTGCCCGACAATAATGCCGCGATCTGCGCCGCGGTGCGTCTCGCGCCGTCGCGCGGAACCTCACGATAGGTCACCGGCGCCCCGACGAGTTGCTGTAGAGTCTCCGCCACGCGGCGGGGGGTCAAATCCCCATACTCCAGCCGGGTGAGGGCCCCATAATGACGCAGCCGGCATGAGACGTGGTGCTGCTGTTCCCAGTGCTTGCGAAGAGGAACGTAGGCGAACGGGCGGCGCGTGGCTACCAGTTCCATCGTGGTGCTGAGGCCGCCTTGGACGATCGCGGCGTCTGCACACGCCAGGTGTTCGAAGAGGTTGTGCACGTAGGCGCGTTTTTCCAGGCCGGGTACATCGGCCACGTCCGCCGGCGCGAGGCGCGGACCGGTGACGACGACCATCCGGGCATTGGGCCTCGACTCCGTGAGCAGCGCAAAACCGTCCACCACGCGCTCCACTAAGTCGCGCCCAACGCCCGTCCCCCCGACGGCGGCGAATAACAGCGGATACCCGGTGCCATACCTTAGCCGCGCGCGCAGGGCGGGCGGATCCCGGTACTCCAACGGGTCGAACGGCAAGATGTACCCTACTGGAGCGAACCACTCACGTGCCCAGTCGCGAATGGTTGGCAGTCCGGGGCCAAATGCCGCGTCCGGAAGGTCATCGTATTCCCCAACATACAATGACAAATCGCGCAGCGCGGGGTACCGAGCGCGCTGTTCGATCATCTCGGCGTTGTAATCGGCACACAGCGCGGCCTCGCGCGGATCGCCCAGAGGGTCCACGGGCAGAAAGCCGATCACGTCGGTCAGGAAGACGTAGGGGGCCGACTTTAGCTCCGGATTCTCGTGCAAAAAGTAGTCCACTTCCCACGACTCGTCGCCGATCCACAGATCGTAGGGCGTTTCCTGGACAGCCTCATGAAACAGCATGAAGTTGGCCACGAGGATCTCGTCCATTCGGCGAAACGCATAAAAGGCGTGGAGCTCGTGCTGCGAGGATTCTTCCTCCCAGTGCGCCGATTCCAGCGCCTGGAGGTGACTTTTTGGATGGATGCGCTCCCCCGCTGCCTCCAGAGCCACCGTGGCCGGGTGCTGCGCCCACCAATGAATCTCGAGGTCCGGAACGAGCGCGCGCAGTTCCCGGGCCACCGCCAGGTCGCGCTGGATGTGGCCGAGGCCGATCGATGAGGAGACGAAGATGGCCCGCCTGGGGCGCGTCAACGCGTGGTGCCAGGTCGATGAGCGGGAGTGTCGCGCGCCACCCGAGGTCCCGATATTCTTCGTCATCGTCGCTCCACCACGATGGCCGACCCGCCACTTGCATTATCAGACTTACTCGGCCGTTCTTGCGTCCTCCTGTCGAGCGCAAGAGTTTACACCTGTGCCTTGGTGATTCCTGAATGTGCCGTTATGGTCCCTTGCGGCCGAGATAATCGGGTTTCGCGCACAAAAGGACGAGGATCCCGAAAAATCTGCGGGTTCTCACGATTGGATACGGTTGAGTGAGCCGGGCGAGGAGCGCCCGACCCCCGGCGAGATCATCCGGAGTTCCCATCTCGTTGCGCCCCACGACGAGCCAAACCCTATCGTAACGTGCCGGGAGTTCATCAACCACCGCGTCGACCGATTGTTGCGGCGTGGTGACGGGGTTGGCGAGTGCGCGCACGAACGGGCGCTCCGGAAACACCACGGTGGGGTCGGTGTGCCCCGTGTCGTCGCGGTAGTAATCAAATGGTTCCCGAACGTAGGGCGGATAGAAAAGCACGGCGTCGGTAGGGCGGGATTGCGCGATGATGAATTGGGTGGCCGTGCGCCAGTTTTCCTTCGGAAAGTAAACAAAGTAGCTCTGGATGCCGTGGGCGGACAGGGCGACGATGGCCACCGCCGCGCCGACAGACGCCCATCGGGGGCGGATCCTGGTGACCCCGATGGCGGCAAGGATGCTGAGGGGCGGCAGGCAGACCACTAAGTAGCGTGCGCTGAACACGGGTTTGATCAGCGATATGCCGAGCGCCGCCAGAATCGGCACCAGAAGCCACGCGACAACGACGCCATACCGCCAGGCCTCGACTGAAGTTGACGCGGACGTCCACGCCCGCCAAATTGGGCCGCAGGCGAGGAGGCAGGCGAGGGCGTAGGCGAGGAGAAGGAGCCACCCGCCGGCCCCGGTGATCGCCATGAGCGTGTAGTAGATCCCGGGCAGGCTCGGCTTGGGAATCCCCCCGATCGCGCCGGTGACGTGACTCGCGGCGATCCCCAGGGGGACCGTCAGGAGGGCGACGAGCCCCAGACAGATGAGCGCCTGGGTGGTGAGGATGCGACGCCGGAGGAAGGCCAGCGAGACCACGTGGGCGAGGAGGACGAGGGCCGCGAAGAAATGGCTATACACGGACGCCACCGAGATGAGCACATAACCGCTCCAAGCGGACCGAGACGGCCGCTCGACGCTCCGCGCCAACGCCAACGTGGCAAGGCTCGTCAGGAAGACCAGCAGCGCGTAACTGCGAGCCTCCTGAGCATAGCGGATATCGAACGCGTTGACCGCCAGGAATAGGGCCGCCAGCAACCCCACCCTCGCGTCGAACGCGCGGCGTCCGATGGCGTAGACGGTCGGGATTGTGGCCACGGCGGCGATGGCGGAAAGGCTCCTGAGCGTCGCCTCGCGCTCGCCCAGGTGGCGCCAGAGGTGGAGGAGGCCATAATACAAGCTCATATTTGGTTCCTGGTGCATGACGGCCGAGACCAGCGAAGGCCAATCCAATCGGGCGATCGTGATGCTTGTCGCCTCGTCCAGCCAGAAGCTCTTTTCTCCGAGGGCAAAGAACCTGAGGAGCGCGGCCAGATACACGATTCCCACGACGAGCAGCAACTCAGGGGTAATGTGCGTGCGCAGCCACTCCCGCTGCGGCGAGGTTACCCGCAACATGACGGGAGCTCCGAAGCGAAGATCCGTTGCATGAACACGTGAGGTTGATCCACCACGGTTCCTTTATGCCCGCGCCTCTTGCGGGCCAGACCTTCGCCCGATTCGCTCATTCTGTGCAACACTCGGAGGTAAGGTCCGAGCGGCTCAATTCCTGCCAATCCCGCAACCGGGCCCGGAGGGGGGGACGAAGGCCCAATGGGTGGTGTGGGGCGAGGCGCGCTCTGTCGCGCCCGGCGGTCGGGGGAGGGACTTCTCCCGCGCCGGCGTTGGTCGATGTCCCCGCTCCCGATCGTGCGCAGATGGGCTGGCCTCGGACGCGTTGCCAGGGCGGATCACTCATCACTTGGGATGATGAGATTCGTTCGGACGACTCCGGCAAGATTCTCTGGAAACGTGGTATGCTCTAGGCACAAGAGAGGTGGACCCATGATGCGATTCCTCGTGATTGCGCTCGTGTGTTCGGCGGTGTTGAGCGTTCTGACCCCGGCATCGTTCGGCCAAACGCCCCCCCCGGTGGCGCAGCAGCCCACCTGGGCGGTGGGGGACACGTGGACCTACGCGGGAGCTGACGGGGTCCCGTTTACATTGACGGTGCGCGGGGTGACCCCCCGCCAGTATTCTGTGGAGAGTAAGACCGGAGCGAATGTGCGCGTGGTCCAGGTCGATCTCAATCTCTCCCTCAACGCGTTCTCCACTTTCGAATGGCCGCTGCAACTGCAGAAGCGGTGGAGTTCGAACAGCAGGGCCCCGCGGGGCATCACCGGGACGGAGACCGATGACTATACGACCACGTCAACCGTCGACGCGTTCGGTCCGGTGACGGTTCCGGCCGGCACCTTTCCCGCCTTTCAGATCAAAGGCAGGCAGTGCAACATCACCAAGAAGAGTTGCGGCGACTTCGTGATCTGGTATGCGGCGCAGGCGAAAACCTACGTGAAGATTTCGTGGGCGTCGGCCGGGTACTGGGGGGGATTGCTCTCGGGCAAGTCGACGGAGCTGGTCTCGTATAAAGTCCGCTGAGCGGCCGCGGCATTCAGGCCGGCCGCCCGGGAGCCGCGACCAACATCCGCTCCAACTCGATCTCGTCGCGGATGGGAATGCCGTAAGTCCCGATCATCGCGATGGCCGGTTTCAGCTTTCGGGCGTCGGTCATCGCGTTGACGTGAATCGCCGCTAAGGTAAAGCCCCGCCGCTGGTAGAACCGCAGCGCGTCGAGATTGTCGTTCGTGGTGATCAGCCAGAGGCGCCTTCCCCCGGCGCGCCGCGCCTCGTCGGCGACCGCGTCGATGAGCGCGCTCCCCGTTCCCTGACGGCCGGGAACGGCATTTAGCGTCACGATCTCGCACTCGGCATCAACCAGCCGATAGGTCAGGATCCCGCAGCGGGTTCCATCGCGTTCGGCCACCAGCGCGGGAAGGCTGAGCCCGTCGTGCGCGGTGCCGCGACTGACGATTGTGGTTCCGCCCCAATGCTCACGGAGAACCGCTTCGACCCACGGGCGGTCGTGCGCGCTTCCCCTGCGGACGAGACACCTCATGACGGCGGTCCCTCCCGTCACGCTCGGCGGGTCGGTGTCCGCGTTGCCGACCTCACGCCACCGGCCTCGGCGCGCGCGGATCATTAGAGTTCGCCCCTGGCGCGGGGCGCTTCCTCCCGGTGTCGTGTCCCAGTCCCAGTTGGGTTTGCCGGCACGTCGATCGGGGTCGGCACGGCGCGGATGAGCGGGGTGAGCGGGGTGAGCGGGTGCGAAAATGAGGCCGGGGCATCTCCCTGAGCTATCCTAGTCGGGGAAGGGGGGAATTCCGGCAGGCGCCCCTGGAGATGCCCCATGTTATGTTTCCCCGCGGCGTTCGCGGGCTAAACATCATCGAGTGTTCCGATCCGATCGCGATGCGCTCGTTTCAAACGATGCCCCCGGGGTATACCTGAGGAGGGATCGGCCCCGGCGGTAGACGCGGGGCACTCCTGAGGAGCGGTGATGCGCGGCGCGACAAATGGACCCCGATCGTCCCGTGACGCCAGTCGGTTACCGGATGGGATCCAGCGAAAATTCCTCGGCAAGGGCCTCCAGGCCCTTCACCACATGGGCGTCCAGCGGGACGCCGTCCCGGCGTCGCGCGTCCGCCATCTCGAATTCGATTTCTCCCGGGACGTACAGGCGCTCCACTCCGGGCGCCCGCGGCGTCGCGTGCACCATATCGATGTAGCGATCGACCTCTGCCAGGAACTCGGGGAGAGGGCGGAACCGTGCCACGTCGACCGCGGCGAACAGGTGCCCCACTTCTTGCGGACGGTTGTGTTCGGGCAGTGCGAGCCCCGCGACTCCCGCCGACCACCCGCCGCCCGCGAGGGGTCCGCACAACAGATCGAAGATCATCGCCAGGCCAAATCCCTTGTGCGCGCCGAAGGGGAGCAGCATTCCCCCCTCCATGATCTCCTCGGGGCGGTCGGTGGGCTGCCCCTGACGGTTGACGCCCCAATCCAGCGGAACTCGGTCGCCCCGGCCCTGCGCCCGCTGGACCTTACCGCGCGCCACGACACTGGTGGCGATGTCCAAGACGACCGGGCGGTGCCGGCCGGCCGGAATCGCGTAGGCGATCGGGTTGTTGCCCACGATCGGCGCCGCGCCACCCACCGGGGGCATCAGCGGGAGGGTGTTGGTGATCGCGATCCCGACCATCCGCTCGGCGGCGGCGCGCATGGCATAGTACGCAGCCGCGCCGAAGTGTGTGGAATGCGCCACCCCCACCACCCCGACCCCCGCCTCGCGGGCCTTGCGGATGGCCAGATCGATCCCCCGAGCCCCCACCACCTGGCCGAGACTGCCGTGGGCATCGAGTTGAGCGAACGCCGGTCCGTCCGCGGTGGTGGTGACGGTGGCCTGTGGGCGGACCAGCCCCGCCTGGATGCGCTTGATATAAATGGGAAGCCGCATCACGCCGTGCGAATGAACACCCCGCAGATCGGCCTCCACGAGCGTGTCCGCGACGAGGAGCGCGTCTGGGTCAGGGACCCCCACCTTGCGGAACACGGCCTCGACAAACATGGCCAACTGGGATGCAGCGAGGGGCATACTCGGGCCTCCGAGGTGTGGGTACGGACAGATTCTCTCGCATCCGCGGTCGTTCCTGTCCTTGCTGCCCTCGGCCGGGGTAGGGTATACTGGGGCCGGTGACCGGGAGCGCCAGCGGCGGCCGCAATCGATCCGCCGGGATTGTGCACCCTGAGCGCATCGTCGCCGCCCTCTTGATGGAAAGGTGCCCGCTGTGAACAGACCCCCGGAACGACCCACCCGCGGTTCCCCCGGTGCCCGGGGTCGCACCGCCGTCCGTCAGTCCCGCGGGACCCCCGCCTGGCTCGTCCCTTCGCTGCTCACGGCGTTGCTGGTCGGCGTGGCGGTGCTCCTCACGGGAGCGGGGGTGCTGGTCGGGACCGCCCTCGCGATCGGCGGCCACCTGCCTTCGGTTGAGGCCCTCTACACCCCTCCGAGCGAGGCGACACGCATCTATGCCGCCGACGGGCAACTGATCGCCAGCTTGTATCAGGAGAACCGAGCAAACGTCCCACTGTCGAAGATTCCCCGGGTCCTGCAGCGTGCCGTGATCGATACAGAGGATGCGGGCTTCTACCGGCACCATGGGATCTCGCTGCGGGGGGTCCTGCGCGCCTCCTTCCGAAACGTCCGCGAGAAGGGGTTTGCCGAGGGCGGGAGCACGATCACTCAACAACTCGCCCGGAATCTCTTCCTGACCAACGAGAAAGCCCTCAGCCGAAAGATCGCCGAGATGCTGCTGGCGATCCAGATCGAGCGGCGGCTGACCAAGGATGAGATCCTGGAGCGCTACCTCAACCAGGTGTATTTTGGGCAAGGCGCCTACGGCGTGGAAGCGGCCTCGGAGGTCTACTTCGGAAAGCCGGCGCGGGATCTGACGCTCCCGGAGAGCGCCCTGCTGGCGGGGCTGATTCGCGCGCCGTCCTATTACTCGCCCTACGAGCACCTGGACCAGGCCAAGACGCGCCGGGGCGAGGTCCTGCAGCGGATGGTCGACCTCGGGGACATCACGCCCGCGCAGATGCGGGTCGCCGACGTTGCGCCGATCCACTTGATCGAGAAGGGGAACGCCGGGTTCATCGGGATCCGCGCACCGTACTTCGTCAGCTACATCCTTCCCGGGCTCCTGGCGAAGTACGGGGAGGATGTGCTGTACAAGGGCGGACTCCGGATCTTCACGACCCTCGACCTCTCCCTGCAGGCTCAGGCCGAGGCGGCGGTGCGCGCGGGGATCGACCGTGCGACCCATGATCACCTGAACGCGCATCAGGCGGCGATGGTCGTCTTGGATCCGCAGAACGGGTACATTCGGGGGATGATCGGCGGGTACGACTTCCACGCCAGCCAGTTCAACCGAGCGTGGCAGGCGCACCGCCAGCCGGGCTCGGCGTTCAAGCCATTCACGTACACGACCGCGCTGCTGCACGGCATCCCGCTCACCACCCTCCTGGACGACGATCCGATCTCGTTCCCCCTGCCCAACGGGAAGACGTGGGAGCCCAAGGACTTCGACCACACGTGGCACGGGTGGATCACGATGCGGTACGCCCTGGAGAACTCCATCAACGTGGCCGCGATTCGGCTGGAGGCGAGGATCGGCCCCCAGGCGATCGTGGACCTGGCCCACCGCATGGGGATCCAGAGCACGCTGCAGCCCAATCTTTCGCTCACGCTGGGATCCTCGGACGTCACCTTGCTGGAGATGGCGTCGGCCTATGGGGTGTTTGCCAGCGGAGGGATCCGGTCGACTCCCCTGGCCGTTCTCCGGGTGACCGACTCGAAGGGGAAGGTCCTTGAGGACAACGTCCCGCAGCGCACGGTGGTCCTGAGCCCCGAGGTTGCCTACATCATGACCGACCTCCTGAAGGGCGTGGTGGCGCGGGGGACGGGCACCGCGGCCAATATCGGGATTCCCCAGGCCGGGAAGACCGGAACCGCCGACGACTACCGCAACGCCTGGTTTATCGGGTTCACCCCGTCGATGGTCACGGCGGTCTGGGTGGGGAACGACGACGACTCCGCGATGAACCGCGTCGTGGGAGGGGGGCTGCCCGCTCAGATCTGGGCGTCGTTTATGAAGCCCGTCACCGCCCAATTGCCGAAGACCGACTGGGTGCGCCCGGAGGGGGTGGTCGCGGCGACGATCTGCGGGTCGACCGGCGGACCGGCCACCCCCGAGTGCACGGACTCACGGCCCGAGCTGTTCATGAAGGGCACCGAGCCCGAGGCGCCCGCCCCGGCTCCACCGGGGACGCCGGCCGCCTCCCCGACTCCGCCGGGAGCACCCGCCGCCTCCGTGGCCCCATCGGGGGGCACGGCCGCACCCGCCGTCCCCGCCAACGCGCAGGGGCCGGTGGGACCGGCGTCGGGCGGGGCGTCGCTGCCCCTCTCCGTGACCTCCCCCGCGAATGGAGCCCAGGTCACGGCGCCGTTTGAGATCACGGGCACCACCCGTCCCGGCGCGAACGTGCACATCATCGTCCACGTGAAGGGCGGGTTCCTGGACGTGCAGGCGGCAGACGTCTACATCCCCGCGGATACTGCCGGCAATTTCTCGTACCTCGTGAGCCCGACGATCAAGCCGTATGGCTCCACGTTCACGATCACGGTGTCCGCGGTTGACGGCCGGGACACCGCCACGGTGAGCCTCGCCGTCCAGGAGCACTAACCCTTTCCTTCGCGGGTGGTCTCCTCGCGCCGTGAGGAGGGGGCCGGCCGCGCCGACCCTCGGCCCCCGAACTCCTTGCACCGCGATGGGCGCCGGACTATAGTTAGGGTTGCAGGTGTGACCTGCGGTTCGTATGCGTTAGCGGAAGCGGGGGAGCGGCCGTGTCCGGACACTCCAAGTGGCACAACATCAAGATCAAGAAATCGAAGGTCGACCAACAGCGCGGCAAGCTGTTCAGCAAGCTGGCCCGCGAAATCATCATCGCCGCCAAGGAAGGCGGGGGCGATCCGAGCGGCAACATGCGCCTTCGGGCCGCGGTCGAGCGGGCGCGCGAGGCCAGCATGCCCAACGACAACATCCAGCGGGCCATCCAGCGTGGGACCGGAGGGGGCGAGGGGGTGACCTTCGAGGAGGTCACCTACGAGGGGATGGCTCCGGGTGGGGTCGCGGTCCTCGTCGTCGCCCAGACCGACAACAAGAACCGCACCGCGTCGGAGATCCGGAACATCTTCGCTAAGGCGGAGGGCGGGATGGGCGCGTCGGTGGGGTGGTTGTTTGAGAAAAAGGGCCTGATCACCCTCGGCAAGGAGGCGGCGTCGGAAGAAGAGGTCCTCACCAAGGCGGTGGACGCCGGCGCCGAGGATATGAAGACGACCTCCGACGAGTACGAGATCACGACGACCCCGGAAACCTTTGCCGCCGTCCGCCAGGCGCTCGAGGGGGCCGGGTACAAGCTGATCTCCGCGGAGGTCACCCTCGTGCCGAAGTCGACGGTGCCGCTCGAGGGCAAGGAGGCGCAGCGGGTGCTGCGGCTTATGGAAGCCCTGGAGGACCACGACGACGTGCAGACCGTCTACGCGAACTTCGACATCCCAGACGAAGTGCTCCAGCAGGTGGGGTGAGCGAGCGGGCCGATGGGAATCCGCGAGGCGGTGCAGCCGGGCTTTCACCTGGTGTGGAGGACCGTGCGGAAGAACGTGGAGGCGATGCCCGCCGATGGGCTGGAGTTCAAGCCGGAGGGGTTGGACACCCGATCGTTCCGGGAAATTGCGCTGCATATGGCAAACGCCACCGTGACATTCGGCGAGAACATCGGGAAGACGGCATGGGAACGGCTGATGCCGTTTCCTCCTGAGCGGCACACGGCCAAGGCGCAGGTCCTGTCGGCGCTGTCGCAGGCGGGGGATCGGTTTCTCGCGAGCCTCGGCGGGCTGACCGACGAGGAGGCCGCCCGAATCGTTCGGGTCCCCTGGGGCGCGGAGATGGCCCAGGGGGTGGTCGTCGCGGCGGAAGTGCCGCACATGTTCTATCACAACGGCCAACTGGCTATTTATATGAGGATGCGTGGGGTGAAGCCGCTCTTTTTGGAGCGGTAGCCTCTGTGCCCTCGCCTCCCGAACGCCGCGCCGGGCACGCCCGGGCGGCGTTGCCAGTTCTCCCCGGCGCAACGTGTGAGGGGCTGAGAGGAGCGGGGCAGGGAAGCGGCGAACACTGGTTCGGATCTCCCATGATCGTTGGCTCAACTATTCCACCGACACTTTGACGGAGCAGGGTATGCGCATCCTTGGGATTGATCCTGGCCTGCGGCTCACCGGATACGGTTTGGTCGAGGGGGCCCCCGATGGGCCCACGGTCATCGATGCCGGGCTCATCCGCACCGATGGGACCCAGTCGTTGCCCACCCGCCTTCACGAACTTCACGCCGGGCTCACCGACATCGTGGGGGACGGACACCCGCATCTCCTGGCGATCGAGGACATCTTCGCCCACCCGGGGTTTCCCCGCACGGCCATCGTGATGGGGCACGTCTGCGGGGTGATCTGTCTGGCGGCCGCGCAGGCGGGGGTGCCGATCGATACCATTCCGCCCGCGTCGGTGAAGCGCGCCATGATCACATCCGGCCGGGCCGGGAAACGGCAGATGCAGCGGATGGTTCGGATCCTCCTGGAGATGGCCGAGGACCCGGGCACCCACGTCGCGGACGCGCTGGCGGTGGCGCTCGTCGCCCTTTCCCGCCGCGGCCAATCGCTCGGGCGGCCGCTGGCCGTACGCGGGTCGGCGTGATCGCGTTTCTTCGCGGTCGGGTGCTGCGCCGCCTCGAGCAGATGCTGGTCATCGAGTGCGGTGGGGTGGGGTACGAGGTGCACCTTCCCGGGTTCATGCGGGACGCGGTCCGCGGCCAGTCCGACGGATCGGGCGACATCGTTGAGCTGCACATCTCCTATCACGTCTCCGCGAACCAGCCGCGTCCGCTGCTCGTGGGGTTCCTGCGCGAGGTGGAGCAGGAGTTCTTCGAGCGGTTCATCACGGTGGACGGGTTGGGCCCGACGAAGGCGATGAAAGCGATCGTCCATCCCATCGAGACGATCGCCGATGCGATCGAGCGGAAGGATACTCAGTTCCTGCGGCGGTTGCCCGGGATCGGCGAGAGGACGGCGGAGAAGATCGTCGCGGCGCTTCGCGGCAAGATGGGGAAGTACGCACTGCTCCGCTCCGAGGCGCCGGCGGTCCCCGACGACGCCGGCGTGGACTTCCGGGAGGAGGTCCTGGAGGTGTTGACCCGCCAGCTCGGGCACCGATCCGCGGAGGCACGCCAGATGGTCGAGCAGGCGCTGAAGCGGAATGCCGGGATCACCTCCGCGGAGGAATTGTTCCAGGAAGTCTATCGCGCCGAGCGGGGGGCGCTGGCGTGACGCGGGAACGCGTGGTCGGACCGCGGAGCGAGCCGGCCCCTGACCCCGAGGCGGTGGGACGGGAGCGGAGTCGTGCGGAAGACGAGCAGTTCATCCGCAGCTTGCGCCCCCGAACCCTCGGCGAGTGCATCGGGCAGTCGCGGGTGGTGAGCGGCCTCCGTATCAGCCTCCAGGCGGCCCGCGAGCGGGGGGAAGCCCTGGACCACGTGCTGCTCCACGGGCCGCCCGGGCTCGGCAAGACCACGTTCGCCAACGTGATCGCGGAGGAGATGGGGACGAGCATCGTCACCACCTCCGGGCCCGCGGTGGAGCGCGGCGGCGACCTGATGGGGATCCTGACGAATCTGGCCCGTGGCGATGTGCTGTTTATCGACGAGATCCACCGGCTGCCACGGGCGGTGGAGGAATTTCTTTACCCGGCGATGGAGGATTTCTGCGTCAACTTCACCATCGAGAAAGGCGCCCACGCACGCACGCTTCGCTATACGCTGAAGCCCTTCACGCTGGTGGGGGCGACGACCCGTGCGGGGTTGCTCTCATCGCCGTTGCGCGAGCGATTCGGCATCGCCCACCATCTCGATTTCTACCCGGTGGACGAGCTCACCCGGGTGGTCACGCGCTCAGCCTCTATCCTGGGCGTCGAGGTGCTTGAGGACGGGGCCGCGGAGATCGCCCGGCGCGCAAGAGGGACGCCGCGGATCGCGAACCGGCTGCTGCGGCGGTCGCGGGATTATGCGCAGGTCAGGGCCGAGGGGCGCATCACGCTCGCCGTGGCGCAGGAGGCCCTGGAGTTCGAAGGGATCGACGCGCTCGGGCTGACGGCCCAGGACCGCGAGTTGTTGCGGACGATCATCCAGGTGTACAATGGCGGCCCGGTGGGGATCGAGGCGCTGGCCGCGACCCTCAACGAGGAGGTCGACAGTCTGGTGGAGATGGCCGAGCCGTTCTTGCTGAAGATCGGATTCCTGACCCGCACCCAGGCCGGCCGGCGCGTCACGCCGCAGGCCTGCGACCATCTGGGCATCCCGGCACCGGAGCGGGGCCCGCGCAGCCAGGGCTCGCTGTTTGCATGACGGTCCCCCACCTCGGGCGCCTGCTGGTGGGGCTTGGGCTGCTCATCGCCGCGGCCGGAGCGGTGGTGTGGTTGGTGGGGGGGATCCCGCGCCTGCCGGGCGACATCATCGTGCAGCGGAGGGGATGGACCCTCTACATCCCCATCGTCACGAGCATCGTGCTCAGCCTCTTCCTGACGCTCCTGCTGAACCTCTTCTTCGCCCGCCGATGAGGAGCCGGTTGATCGCTGCGGGTGTGGCGCTGGCGCTCCTCGGCCTGGGGGGCGGTGCGCGGCTTCCGGCATCGGCAGGCGAGCCGCCGCTTGTCCGGGTCGGGGTCGCGGTCGAGCAGCCGGCGGTTCGCATCGAGGGCGACGGCCCCATCTCCGCGGTCGACCTCCTCGCGGGGAGCTCCGCCCTGCTGATCGGCGGTCCCTGGGTGTTTCAACCGACGGCCACGGGGATGAGCATCCTCGGGACGACGTTTGGGCCCGCCGTGCGACTCACGGTTCAGACGGGATTTCTCCGGGTGAACGGCGTGCCGTACCGGGGGGTGATCGAGCTCCGCCGCACCGCGGCGGCCCGGGTGACCGCGATCAATGAGGTGGACATCGAATGGTATCTCTACGGCGTCATCAAGGGCGAAATCGACCCGCACTGGCCGCCGGAAGCGGTGAAGGCCCAGGCGGTGGCGGCACGGACGCTGGCGTTGGAGAACCTCGCGTCGTCGCACGTGAAGTACCCGGCCGAAGGCTATCAGCTCCGCGCGACGACCGACTCCCAGGTCTACCTGGGCGTGGCCGGAGAGGACCCCGCGGCCATCGCCGCGGTCGAGGCGACGCGAGGGCTGGTGGCGACGTTCCATGGGGATCCCATCTTCGCCGCCTACCATTCCAATTCGGGCGGGCACACCGAGGACAGCGAGAACGTTTGGGGGACCTCTCACCCCTACCTGCGCGGGGTGCCGGACCCCTTCGCCCTCCAGGCGCCGGGGAGCCAGTGGGCGGCACGGCTGCCGCTCTCGACGATCGAAGAGGACCTGCGTCGTCGAGGGGTGGACGTCGCCGGGTTGGTGAGCGTTGAACCGGGCCGGGTCACCCCTTGGGGCCGGGCGATCACCGTGCGCCTGGTCGAGGAGGGCGGGAAGAGCGAGGATCTGAGCGCCAATCAGTTCCGCCTCGTGCTGGGCGCTGGCTTGATTCGCAGCACGATGTTCACGATGACGCGCGAGGGTGCGGACATGAGTTTCACCGGGCGGGGCTCCGGGCACGGCGTCGGGCTGGATCAGTGGGGGGCGCGGGCGATGGCCCTCCAAGGATATACCTTTGAGCAGATCCTCAGTTACTACTACACCGGGATCTCGGTGGAACGGCGGTACTAGGCCGCGCCCACCGCTCGTCCGGTTCGGTTTCGATGAGGCTCTCCGACTTCGACTTTGCGCTTCCCCGCGAGTTGATCGCACAGGTCCCGGCACGCCCACGGGACAGCTCGCGCCTTCTGGTGCTGGATCGGCAGACCTCGACGCTCGCGCACCGGGTGTTCCACGACCTTCCCGAGTACCTTCGACCCGCCGACGTCCTGGTGCTGAACGAGACAAAGGTCCTGCCCGCGCGGCTGCGGGCCCGGCGGCCCACCGGAGGCGCCGTGGAGGTGTTGCTGCTGCGCCCGAGGTCCGACGGCGAGTGGGAGGCGCTGATCAAGCCGGCCCGCCGGGTCCGTTCGGGCGCCCGCCTCATCTTCGCCCGCGGGGTGTTGGAAGGCGTGGCCGGAGAGCGGACGGCCACCGGGACCCGCCTCATCGCGCTTGAACATCACGGGGACCTGCACGCGATCCTCGAGCGGATCGGGGAGATGCCCACCCCCCCCTACATCCGGCGCATCCCGGAAGGAGGGGACTACCAGACGGTGTACGCGCGAAGGGTCGGCGCCGTGGCGGCGCCGACCGCCGGGCTGCACTTTACGGACGCGCTGCTGGCCCGAGTCCGCGGGCTCGGGGTGCGGACCGCGTTCCTGACGCTGCATGTCGGCCTCGGGACGTTCCGGCCGGTCAAGGTGGACGACGTGACCCGCCACCGCATGGATGAGGAGGCCTTCGAGGTGAGCGGCGAGACGGCGGAGGCGATCAACACGGCGCGGGCGCGTGGGGGGCGGATCGTCGTCGTCGGCACGACCTGCGTGCGCGCCCTGGAGTCGGCCGCCGACGAGGACGGGCGCGTGCGGCCGGGGGGCGGGGGCGCCACACTGTTCATCACCCCGGGATACCGCTTCCGCGCCACCGATGCACTGATCACGAACTTCCACCTGCCGCGCTCGACCCTGCTGATGTTGGTCAGCGCCTTCGCGGGGCGCGAACGCATCCTTGCGGCGTACGTGGAAGCGATCCGCGCGCGCTACCGATTTTACAGCTTCGGGGACGCGATGCTGTTGCTGTGAGCGATCCCGGGTCTACGGGGCGAGCCGCGTCCACCCGCGCGCGTGCGGATTCCACTGTTCGAGCGGGCGGCCGAGATAATCCCGGCCTTCCACCTGGTAGCCGGCGGCCCGGAGGCGTGTGCGGGCCTCGGCGTAGTAGCGATAGTCGAGCTGCCAGACGCCGCGGAGCGGATTCCGGTAGAGACCCAACCCGCCCAGGAGCCGTTCGATATTTTGCATCTCCGTGGCGTCGCAGCGAAGCTCGACGCCCTGGGTGAGGGTGCCGAACGCCTCGATCTTGGGATTCTGAGGGGCGACCGGAGGCGCGCCCCCGGGATTGACCGATGTCGCGCGCCCGGGGACTCCGGCCGCGGCGGCGGGCCGGGCCACCGGAGGGGTTGGGGTCGCGGCACCCGACGCTCCGGCGGCGCGCTGCGCCTTGATCGCGTCGGCCTTCGCCTTTGCCGCGGCGATCTTCTCCTCCCGGCTCACCTCGGGCCCCGGCGCTGCGGCCCCCGGCGTGTCTTCGCTCATCGGCGCCTCCTTCGTGGGTCGTCCCGAAGGCATTGTACCCGACCGGTGGGAGGACCTCAAGCGATGGGGCTGTGTTATACTCCGAGCCGTGGCTGTGCGTTTCGAACTTCTCCACGTCGACCGCGACACGGGTGCGCGGGCGGGGCGGCTCCACACCCCGCACGGGATCGTGCACACCCCGGTGTTCATGCCGGTGGGGACGCACGGGACGGTCCGCGCGCTCACGCCGGAAGAGGTGGAGTCGACCGGCGCCGAGATCATCCTGGCCAATACCTTCCACCTATCGCTCCGGCCGGGGGGAGCACTGATCCGCCGGGCGGGGGGATTGCACGCGTTCATGCACTGGGCGCGGCCGATCCTCACCGACAGCGGAGGGTACCAGGTGTTCAGCCTTCCCCACCTGCGGAGGGTGACCGATGAGGGGGTAGTCTTTCGCTCGCCGATCGACGGGGACGAGGTGTCGTTCACCCCCGAACGGGTCATGGAGATCGAAGAAGAGTTGGGGGCGGACATCGTCATGCCGCTCGACGTCTGTCTGGGGTATCCCGCGCCGGACGCCGAGGCCGCGCTGGCCCTGCGGCGGACGCTCCTCTGGGCGCGGCGCGCCAAGGCCGCCCACCGGCGTCAGGATCAGGCGCTGTTTGGGATCGTGCAAGGGGGGTTTGCCCCCGAGCGGAGACGGCAGGCCGCCGACGATCTGGTCGCCCTCGACTTTCCCGGCTACGCCGTGGGCGGGCTCTCCGTGGGGGAGCCCAAGCCGATGACGTATGATCTGCTCTCCGCCGTCACGGAGCGGCTCCCGGAAGCCCGGCCGCGATACCTGATGGGGGTAGGGGCGCCGCCGAGCCTGGTGGAGGGGGTGGGTCGGGGGGTCGACATGTTCGATTGCGTGATGCCGACCCGCATCGGCCGGACGGGCATGGCGCTCACCGCGGCGGGCCCGCTGAGCCTCCGCCGATCGTCGCACGCCGAGGACCTCCGGCCGATCGAAGCCGGGTGTCCGTGTCCGGCCTGCGGCGACTACACACGGGCGTATCTGCGGCACCTGTTTAAGGCCGGAGAGATGCTGGGCCCGCGGCTGGTGAGCCTGCACAACCTGGCCTTCATGGGACGGTTGGCGGCGGAGATGCGCGGCGCCATCTGTGAGGACCGATTCGGCCCCTGGAGCCGGGCCACGCTCGCCCGCTACGGGGACGGCGTCGGGAGAGGGAATCGTCCGGATGCCGCAGAACCCTCCGGCACTCTGAATGGATCGGAGGCGTAAGCGTGCCGGCGCAGCAGGCGATCTCCGCGTTGGTTTACCTGCTCGCGGTCTTCGGTGTCCTCTACCTGCTGATGATCAGGCCGCAGCAGGTCCAGCAGAAGCGGTACCGGGAGATGGTGGGGCGGTTGAAGAAGGGGGACCGGGTGCTGACCCGTGGCGGTCTGTACGGGGTGATCCTCGATGTCAAGGATAACGATCTGACCCTGGAACTGGCCCAGAACGTGCGGGTCCGCGCCGACCGCACCGCGGTGCAGTCGCTCGTCAAGCGCGGGAGCCAAGGGAGTTAGCCCGCGGGCTCCGTCTTCATGGCCGACCACCGCCCCGTCCCCAGTCCGGTCACCCCGAGCGTCCCGGGGTTTTTGCTCACCCTCGAAGAGATCAAGCGCGACCGCGAGGTCGAGGCCTACGTCGCCAAGGCCGACGAGTACACCAGGGCGATCGGCTACACCGAGCACGGCACGCGCCACGCCAACCTCGTCGCCAGCATCGCGGGAAATGTCCTGCGGCGGTTGGAGAGACCGGAGCGGGAGATCACCCTGGGGACGATCGCCGGGTACCTGCACGATATCGGCAACCTCGTCGGCCGGGTCAACCACGAGCATACCGGGGCGCTGCTTGCGGGGGGGATCCTCACCCGCCTCGGGATGGAGCCGATCGATATGGCGACTGTGATGGGTGCGATCGGGAATCACGAAGAGGAGACCGGGGAGCCCGTGAGCGCCGAGGGGGCGGCGGTGATCATCTCGGACAAATCGGACGTGCACCGAACCCGGGTCCGAAACCCCGATCCCACCACGTATGACATGCACGACCGGGTGAACCACGCCGTGGAGCACTCGTTCCTCCGCGTCGACGCGCCCGCCCGGACCATCACGCTCGAGCTGACGATCGATACCCGGCTCTCCCAGGTCATGGAGTACTTCGAGATCTTCCTGCCGCGCATGGTCATGTGCCGCCGGGCGGCGAAGTTTTTGGGGTGTGAATTCAAGCTGATGATCAACGGCACGAAACTCTTGTAGGGGGGACGCGTATGCCTGCTTGGCAGTATCGGTGTAAGTCTTGTGGCGACGTGCACGAGGCGCCTCTGCGCCCTGGAGGGACCGTGTACCTGCGGTGCCTCACCACCCGCGAATGGGCCTGGTACGAGGCGTCGAGCTTCCGGACCCCCTCCGAATCGCGAGGGGCCGTGGTCGCGGCGCCGGCGCGAGGGGGAAAGACTGCGGCGCGGTCGATCGGCCGCGGGTCCGCGGGGAGCGGGCGTCGCCCCGGCACCGCTCGCTCCGCTCGGAAGTCCGTCGCCCGCCGCGCCACGAAGGGGGCCCGCAAGAAGGGCCGGTGACCCCCGTGTGCGCGGAATTGAAGGAGAGGATTCTATAGATTTTCCAAGAATTGCATAGATTCGTGGATGGCCTTGGCGTGGCTGAGGGGGCCCGGGGTCGTTGGCTGACCTTGGGAGAGGCCGCCCAGCGGCTCGGCGTCGACGTGACGACGTTGCGCGGTTGGGCAGATAAGGGGAAGGTTCGGGTTTTTAGAACGCCCGGGGGCCACCGCCGGTTCGATCCCGCCGATCTGGAATCGCTCCTCAAGACGGGCCTTTCCCCCCGCCGCGCGGCGGGTACCACGTTTTCGTCGAGCGCGGCGTCGGCCCGGGAGTGGCTGGCCTCGCATCCGTGGTACGCCCGAATCCCCGAGGGATCCTTGGTCAGCGTGCGGGCGCTGTGCGGCGACCTGATGCGCATTCTGGCCGCGTATACGGACGGCGAACCGGCCCGCCCGCCCCATCTCGCGGAAGGCAGACGAGTCGGCGCCGCCCTGGGGAGGGAGGTGGCCGGATGGGGTCTCTCCCCCGCCCAGTCGACCGAGGTGTTTCTCCACTTCAAGATGCACGTCACCGAAATGCTGTCTGCGCCCGCCCAGAGCGGTGAGGATCAGGTTCGATCGCTGCGGGACGCGGATGCGTTCCTCGGGCAAGTCCTTCAGGCGATGATGGAAGCCTACGAGGCGGCCAAGGCCTGAGGGCCGCGATCCCCACCGGTCGGCGACGGAGGATGGTGGAGGCAAGGGTGAGACGGGACCGTGTGCGGCTGGGGACGCGTGGGAGCCGGCTGAGCCTGCGGCAGGCCGAGTTGGTGGTCGAGGCCCTTCGGGCGAGCCATCCGGCGGTGTCGGTTGAAATCGTGGTGATCAAGACCGCCGGTGATCGCGCTCCGGACGTGCCGTTGGAGCGGCTGGAGGGAATCGGGTTCTTTGCCAAGGAGTTGGAGGCCGCCCTCCTCGACGGTCGCTGCGACCTGGCGATGCACAGCGCCAAGGACCTCCCCACGGCGATCCACCGCGATCTCGCGCTGGGGGCGTACCTGCCTCGTACCGACCCCAGGGATGTCGTGGTGGACAGGGAGGGCCGGATCCTCGCCTCCCTGCCCGCGGGCGCGCGGGTCGGGACGAGCAGCGTGCGGCGGGCCGCGCAGATCCTCCACCGCCGACCCGATCTCCAGCCCACCTCGATCCGCGGCAACATCGATACCCGACTTGCCAAACTGGACCGCGGCGTCTGCGACGCGATCTGCCTTGCCGGTGCCGGGCTGCTGCGGATGGGGTGGCAGGCACGGATCACGGAGTGGTTGGATCCTGAGGTCATGCTCCCCGCCCCCGGCCAGGGGGCGATCGCGGTCGAACTGCGAGGGGGGGATGCCGATCTGCTCGAGCTGCTCCGCTCCATGGATCACCCGCCCACCCGGGTGGCGGTTGCGGCGGAGCGTGCCTTCGTGGCCCGCCTGGGGAGCGGGTGCCGCGCGCCGGCGGCCGCGCTGGCGGCGGTGGCAGGGGAGGCCGTGACCCTCGAAGGGCTCGTCGCGCTCCCGGACGGTAGCTGCGTACGTCGCCACCGCGCGACCGCGGCGCTCGCCGCCGCGGTAGAGGTCGGCGAGGAGGTGGCGGATTATCTCCTGGCGCACGCGGGGTTTGCGCTGGAGGTCGGACCCGCGGGGTCGGGTGCCGCCCTCACCTCCGGGGAACTGCGGCGGGGGGCGGTGTCGTGACCGCGCCCGGCGCGCTCGACGGCCGGTGGATCGTGGTGACCCGGGCCCGGGCGCAGGCGGGCGCCCTGGCGGCGCGGCTCGAGGCGGAGGGCGCCCGGATCGCCGAGTTTCCGACGATTCGGGTGGGTCCCCTCGACGACTACGGCGAGGCAGACCGCGCCATCGATCGGCTCGGCGACTATCGGTGGATCGTCTTCACGAGCCAAAACGGGGTCACCGCGTTTCTGGATCGTCTCCAGGCGCGCGCCGGGACCGTGCGTGGGCTCGACCACCACGACCTCGCAGCGATCGGCCCCGCCACGGCGGGGGCGCTCCGCGCCCGCGGGCTGCGCGTCGATCTGGCCCCCGCCGAGTTCGTCGCGGAGGCGCTGGTCGAGGCGTTCGCCACCGCCTCCTCCGCCGGGCCCAGTCGGCTGCGCGGCGCTCGGGTCCTCCTGCCGCGTGCGCTCGAGGCGCGCGGCGTGCTGCCCGAGGGGTTGCGGGGGCTGGGGGCGATCGTGGACGTGGTTCCCGTGTACCGCACGGTCACGGAGCGCGACCAGGCCCCCGCGGTCCGCCGGCGGCTCCTCGACGGCGAGGTCGATGCGGTCACCTTTACGAGTTCGTCGACGGTTCGAGGCTTCGTCGAGGTGCTGGGGCCCGAGGCGCCCCGGGTCGGCGGGCGCGCGTTGATCGCGTGCATCGGCCCGGTGACCGCGGCGACCGCGCGCGAACGCGGCCTGCCCGTCGGGCTGGTCGCCCGGGAATACACGGTCCCGGGGTTGGTGGCGGCGCTCCGCGAGCGCTTGGGGCGCGCCGTGCCAACCGCCGACCGATAGGGGAGGAAGAGGATGGCGTTTCCACAGCACCGCCTGCGGCGGCTGCGCCGCACCGATCGGCTGCGAGAGATGGTGGCGGAAACCTCGCTCGCGGCCCACCACTTCATCGCGCCGCTCTTCGTCAAAGAAGGCCTGGCCCGCCCGGTCGAGATCGAGGCGATGCCGGGACAGCTGCAGCATACCGTGTCGAGCCTCGTCGAGGTCTGCGGGGGTCTGGCGGAACTCGGCGTCCCCGCGGTGCTGCTCTTCGGGATTCCGTCGCGGAAGGACGCCGAGGGAACGGGGGCCTGGGATCCCGACGGCATCGTCCAACAGGCGTTCCGGGCGGTGCGCGCCGAACTCGGCGACCGATTGGTCCTCATCGGCGATTTGTGCCTGTGCGAGTACACGGACCACGGACACTGCGGGATACTCCGCGGGTCCGCGGTCGACAACGATGCGACCCTGGACGTCTACGCCCGGATCGCCGCCTCGTACGCGGAGGCCGGGGCGGATTGGGTGGCGCCGTCGGGGATGATGGACGGGCAGGTGGGGGCGATCCGGCGCAGCCTCGATACCCTCGGGCACCAGGACGTTGCGGTTCTGGCATACGCGGCGAAGTACGCCTCGGCTTTCTACGGACCGTTCCGCCAGGCGGCGGAGTCGACCCCCCGATTCGGCGATCGCCGCGGGTACCAGATGGATCCGTCGAATGTGGAGGAGGCCCTTCGCGAGGTCCGCGCCGATGTCGAAGAAGGCGCGGACGTCGTGATGGTCAAGCCGGCGCTTCCGTACCTCGACGTCCTCAGCCGGGTCAAGGCGGAATTCGGACTGCCCACGGCCGCGTATCACGTCAGCGGTGAGTACGCGATGCTCAAGGCGGCCGCCGCCCGAGGGTGGATCGATGAAGACCTCGCCATGTTCGAGGTCCTGTACGCGATTCGGCGGGCCGGCGCGGACCTCATCCTCACCTATTTCGCCCGGGCAGCGGCGGAGCGGCTGCGGCGCGGGTAGACTCGGCCTCGCCGGGGTCAAAGCCGGCGCGCCGCGCTGACGGCACAGGGTGCCCGCCCGCGGCGGGCGGGGCATACCGCGCCGAGGGGGGGCGTTTCTCATGGTACTGCTGAGCCCGGGGGAGCTATGCGTCCGATCGTCATTATGCCCCTCTACAATGAAGAGGAGACCGTTGCGCAGGTCCTGGAGGAAGTTCGGCGTCACACGGTCGCAAAGATCTTGGTGGTCAACGACGGCTCCACGGATCGGTCGGCGGAAATCCTCAAACGGAGCCGCCTCGACCTTCAGGTGGTGACCCACGCCCAAAACGAAGGGTACGGGCAGTCGCTGATCGATGGATTTCGCGGGGCGATCCGCGACGGGTACGACGTTGCCGTGACGATCGACTGCGACCTTCAGCACGAGCCGCACATGATCCCGCAGTTTCTTGAGCTGGCGTCGGAGTTCGACATCGTTTCCGGGAGCCGCTACCATCCGGAGGCACCGGGCGTCCAGGATCCCGCCCCGCCGGATCGGCAGCGGATCAACGAAGAGATCACCCGGATCATCAATGACCTGACCGGGTATCACCTCACCGATGCGTGGTGCGGTTTCAAAGCGTACCGCGCCGCGGGTCTCGCCCGGATGACGCTCGACGAGCGAAGTTACGGCTTTCCCCTGCAGGTGTGGCTGCAGGCCGCACGGGTGGGGCTCACGGTCACGGAGGTTCCCGTGCCGCGGATCTACAAGAACCCCGGGCGGCGGTTTTGGGGGGGCCTCGATGATCCGGCCGCGCGACGCACCTACTACCTGACGATCATCGACCGCGAGGTGAGCCGATGGCGGAACTCCTCGTAATCGGCGCCCACCCCGATGATGTGGAGATCGGGATGGGCGGCGCGGTGGCGACCTTCGTCCGGCAGGGCCACGACGTGACGATCCTCGATCTCACCGACGGCGAGCCCACCCCGATGGGGACCCCGGAGCGGCGCCGGGCCGAGAGCGAAGCGGCCGCCGGGGTGTTGGGGGTGCGGCGCCGCACGCTGCCGCTGCCCAACCGATACCTCCAGGATACCGTGGAGAACCGGATGGCCGTCGCGGAGGTGATCCGCGAGGTCCGTCCAGACATCCTGTTCATCCCGTACGGGGTGGATGCGCACCCCGATCACGTCGCCGCGGAGCGCCTGGCGGAGGCGGCCCGATTCTACGCCAAACTCACCAAGACCGAGATGCGGGGAGACCCCCACTATCCGGGCCGGATCCTGCACTTCTTCTGCACGCACTACCGGCTGCACGTGGCCCCGGCGTTCGTCCTGGACATCACCGAGCAGATCGAGCGCAAGATGGAGGCGATCGCCTGCTATCGATCCCAGTTCAACGAGGAGCGGGGCAACGCCGGGGTGCTCGAGGCGATCCGGACTATCGCCGCGTACTGGGGCACCCGGATCCGGCGGCCATACGGCGAACCGTTCGCCAGCAAGGAAGCGCTGGGGCTGCGCGGGCTCGGGGAACTGCTGTGAAGGTCGGCCAGCCTGAGATGCCCACCGCGTACAAGGTCCCCGCGCGCTCCGGGGAGGCCCTGATCGTCCCCCCCAGGGCGAAGATCCCGGCGATCCTCGCCGCCAGGGGCGAAGCCAGCTGGGGGCGGGCGGAGATCATGGGCGTACCGCTCGGCGAGTTTCGCGCCCGCGTGCGGCGGCGCGCGATGGCGCTGGTGGAACCGCAGCCGGGCACACAGTCGGGTCCGGTCGTGGTGATGGGGCACCAGCCGCTCTTCTTTCACCCGGGGGTGTGGATGAAGTTTTTTCTTCTCTCCCGCCTCGGCGCGGATCTAGGGGGGGTCGGGCTGCACCTGATCGTCGACAGCGATGCCTCCGGCGCGGTGACGGCACAGATCCCCGCCCGGACCGACCGGCTGATCCGTCGTACGGAGACGCTCCTGGAGGTCCCCGACGAGGTCCCGCTGGAAGCCCACCGGCCCCCGTTCCCTGAGGAGTGGGAGGGGTTCTGCGCCCGCGTCCGCGGGCACCTCGCGACCCTGGCCCTGGGGGAGGTGTCGGATAGATTTGAAGCGTTCGCGGAGGGGGGGACGGCGGGGCGGCGGCGCGGCCGCTCGCTGGGCGAGTTTTTGGCGCACGCCCGCCGCGAATACGAGGCGCGGATGGCCCCGCCGACCTACGGCGAGTTGACCGTTTCCGGCTTTTCGGATACCCCGGAGTTCAGGACGTTTGTCCTCCACCTCCTGCAGGATCCCCCGGCGTTCCGCCGGTGCTACAATGCGAACCTGGACGCGCACCGCCGGATCCACCGGTTGCGCTCGGCGGCCAATCCGTTTCCCAACCTGGGGGAGGTCGATGGCGCCCAGGAGATGCCGGTGTGGGCGCTCCACGGCGGGCGGCGGACAGATCTCTACGTCGAGCGGGCGGGGGATCGGGTTCGGCTGCGCACCGCCACGGAACCGATCGCCGAGGTGCCGGCCGGGCCGGAGGGGATCGATGCGCTGAAAGCCTCAGGCGTCCGGCTCCGGCCGAAGGCCATCACGCTGACGATGTTTGCCCGCCTCTGTCTGGGGGACCTGTTCATCCACGGGGTCGGCGGGGGCCGGTACGACCGCGTGACCGATGCGATGATCGGCGAGCTGTTCGGCTGCGCCGCGCCCCCCTATATCGTCGCCACCGGAACGCTCTTTCTCCCGCTTCTGGGAGAGGAGGAGGCGGCCGACGACCCCCGCGCGCTCGAGCGACGGCTGATGGACCTGCAGCACAATCCTGAGCGGTACCTCGGGACCGCGTCCGCGGCGCAGCAGCGGCTGATCGACGAGAAGTGGGCGCTGATCCGCTCGGTCGAAGCGATGCGCCCGGGCCCCGAGCGCCGAGCCGCCACCCACCGGATCCGAGAGGTCAACACGCTGTTGTCGGCGGGACTGGTCGACCAGATGGCCCGGATCCGGGAGCAGCTGACGGGGCTGAGTCAGAGCTCGTCGGCCCGGGAGGCGGCGGAGGATCGCGGGTACCCGTTCTTCCTCTTCGACCCCGCCGCGGTCGACGCCCTGGCCGGCGCCTAGGGGTTCGTCGCGACGCCCGATGGCTCCGCGCCGGGTCCGTCACCCCGATCCCGCGTGACCCCTCCCGTCCCCGCCGTTCTGGCCGAAGACCTCTGGAGAGGGTACGGCCGCACCCGGGTGCTGCGCGGCGTGAACGTCGCGGTCCCGCCGCATGCCGCCCTCGCCGTGCTCGGGCCCAACGGTTCGGGGAAATCGACGCTGCTGCGCGTGCTGGCGGCGGCGCTGCGCCCGGCGAGGGGGCGGGTGCTCATCGCCGGCAGCGACCTCTTCGCCATCCCGGAGGAGCGTCGGCGGGTCGGGCTCGTTACCCACGAGCCGATGCTGTACGGGGGCCTCAGCGTGCTCGAGAACCTGCATCTCCTCGCGACCCTCTACGGGCTTCCGGACGGCCGCGACCGCGCGCGGGAGGTCTGCGATCTCCTCGGGATCGCGCGCCGCGCCGACCCCGTGCGCGGGCTGTCGCGCGGGGTGCAGCAGCGGGCCGCACTCGCCCGGGCCGTCCTGCACCGCCCCGCGGTGCTGCTGCTCGACGAACCCTTCAGCGGGCTCGACCCCGAGGGGATCGCCGGCGTCACCGGCATCCTCGGGGACTTCTGCCGCGGCGGAGGGGCGTTGATCCTGACCACGCACAGTCCGGCGGAAGCTCTGAGCGTCGCCGCCTCCGCCGCCGTGCTCATCGGAGGACGGCTGACCCCCCTGCGATCGATCGGCGGGATGCCCGTCGAAGCGGTGCGCGCCTGGTACCTCGATGCGGTGGCGGGGGGAGGCGGATGAGGGTGCTGGCGGCATTGGTCTGGAAGGATTTGGTGATCGAAGCGCGGACGCGGGAGCTTGTGACCTCGATGAGCCTCGTCGCGTTTCTCGCGCTGGTGATCATGAGCCTGGCGTTTGCGCCGTCCCCCGCATTCGCGGCGACCGCGGCGCCGGGGGTGCTGTGGGTGACGGTGGCCTTCGCCGCGACGCTCGGGCTCGCCCGCTCGCACGCCCTCGAACAGGACCGGGGCGCCCTGCAGGGTCTGCTGCTCACCCCCGTCAGCCGGGGCATGCTCTACCTCGGAAAGTTCGCCGCGAACCTGTTGCTGGTGGGGATGTTGGAGGTGGTCGTGGTTGCCGCGTTCGCGGTGCTGTTTTCGGTGCCGCTCGGCCGTCACGTCGGGTGGATCGTCCTCCCCCTCGGTCTCGGGGCGATTGGGTTCACGGCGGTCGGCACCCTGTTGGGGGCGATGACCGCGGCGACGCGTCTGCGCGAGGTGCTGCTCCCGGTCCTCCTGTTGCCGGTGGTGCTGCCGGTGATCGTCTTCTCGCTGGCCGGGATCGGCGCGGTCCTGGAAGGGCGGCCCCTGGCCGACCTCTTCCGCTCCGCGAAGCTGCTGGGCGCGGTGGACGCCGTGTTCGTCGTGCTCGGGATCTGGCTGTTCGAATACGTCGTGGAAGAGTAGGGGCGCGTCCGAGTCCTACCGCGCCAGGCCTTGCCGCTTACGGCAGGTCCGCGTACACCGCGCCGTCACGCACCTGCACGGGATAGGTGACGACGGGGCGCCGCGCGGGCGGTTCCACCACCTGACCCGTCCGGACGTCAAACCGGCTGCCGTGCCAGGGACACGTCACCGTGGTTCCGTTCACCGCGCCCTTCCCCAGGGGTCCGCCCATGTGCGTGCATTCGTTTGCGAGCGCGTAGAACACCCCGTCCAGGTTGAAGAGGGCAAGCACCTTCCCGGCCACCCGAACTTCCCTGCCGGTTCCGGCCGGAACCTCTGCGACGTCGGCGAGCTTGATCAACGGCATGCCCGATCCCTCCCCTCGCGGACGTGGCGGGTGCGCGCCCGTCGATCACGGGCTCGGGGGGGTCCGCCCCCGATCGTGTAGGCGGAGAAAGGGTCGCCGCGGCGGAGGCACCGCACCCGCTCCAGCCGCGCCGCGAACAGCGCCTCGAGCCATTGGTGGATCATCTCGCAGACGCGGGGATCCGCTTCCGCCAGCTTCATCAACGGACAGTTGTGCTCGCGCAGCTGGGTGCCGTGCGGGGTTCGTTCGATCGTCGGCAGGAAACCCCGCTCCGCCAGGATGTCCCTCGCCCGCTCGATGCGCTGGCGGCCGGTGGACCCTTCAACGCGCGGCAG
The DNA here is from genome assembly GCA_035307765.1 of bacterium. Lineage (NCBI taxonomy): Bacteria > bacterium. Next base: position 60,378 of record DATGHU010000023.1, read on the forward strand.
GTCACGCGCGATCCACCGACCGGTGATCCGCCGGAGGAGTTTCGGCAGGTCCCCGGGCTGCTCCCCGATCTCTTCCAGGAGGGAGAGGGCAAAATCATCGTAGGCCTTCGGGAACAGGTGATCCGCGGTCGGCGTCAATTCGAAGACCTGGCTGGGCCTTCCGATGCCCGCCCGCAGACCTTCGCGGCGGACCAGATGTTCTCCCCGCAAGGCGGCCAAATGGATCGTGACCGCGGTGCGGGTGAGGTGAAAGGCGGCCGCCAGTTCCTTGACGGTTTGGCTGCCCTTGAGGCGGAGCCGCTCCACGATTCGACGACGGGTTTCCTGCATCGGCCTCCCCAGCATACCGCGACGCACCCAATACGTCAATAATCGATATTATGACATAGATTATTGACATAATATCTATTCCTATGGTACGAATAGACCGACCTCACGGTGCCGCCGGTGCGATCGCGGGAGGGGACCGGAGGGTGTCCGCGGGCTCGGCTGAGGGGGGGATCCTTGCCTGGTTCCCAAGCGCCGGGGGACGGCGTAGATCGCTTTCGTCTCTTTCAGGACCTGGCCGGTCCGCACCTTCACCGGCTGTCCTCACGTCTGAAGGTTCGGCACTTCCGCGTCGGTGAGTTCGTGGTGCAGATGGGGGAGCGGGCGGAGACCCTCTACTTTCTGGACGCCGGTGCCGTAAAGGTCAGCACCATCTCGCCGACCGGTGAGGAGCGCATCCTCGACGTCCTCAAGGCCGGCGACACGCTTGGAGAACTCTTCATCGGCCCGGCTGATCGCTGGACGGCCTTGGCGCAGGCCGTCTCGCCGTTGACCGTCCGCACCATCCAACGGGAGGCCTTCGTCGGGCTGATGCGGGCCGATCCGATCGTCTGCCTCAATTACATCCACCATCTCGTCGAACAGCAGCGGCGGATTCATGCGCGCCTGGAGGCGCTGGTGCATTCGGATCCGGGCCTCCGCGTGCTGGCGCTGCTGGCGGGGTTGGCCGATCGGGGCGAGCGTGCGCCGGGGGACCGATATACGCTGCCGGCGAAGCTCACCCAGGGGGATCTTGCCCGCATGATCGGGTTGAACCGAAGCACCGTGAGTATGTTGATCAATGCGTACAGGCGTCGGGGGTTGTTGGGAGGGGAGCGGGGGACGCTCGTGATCCATTGGGGCCGCGTCAGGGCCGTGTTGAGACGGGCCGGCCTCACGGTCGCCGCACCCTCCGGGCCTCCGCGGGGGGGGTGGTGGTGATGCCGCACTATCAGTACGTGATTGTCGGAGGAGGGATGACGGCGGACGCCGCGATCGGCGGGATTCGCCAGGCCGATCCCTCGGGGACCATCGGGCTGATCGGCAGCGAGGCCCATCCGCCCTACAATCGGCCGCCCCTCTCCAAGGCCATGTGGAAGGGAAAATCGCTCGACAGCATTTGGCGCCGGACGGATCGTCAGGGCGTCGACCTCCACCTCGGCCGAACCGTCCGCAGCCTCGACGCGAAATCAAAGCGCGTCGGCGATGATCAGGGGACGATCTACACCTGGGACAAGTTGCTGCTGGCGACGGGGGGGGCGCCGCGCCGCCTTCCGTCGGGGGGCGGGGGCGTCATCTATTTCCGCACACTGGACGACTACACGCGTCTTCGGGCGTTGACCGAGCAGGCGCAGCGGTTCGCGGTCATCGGCAGCGGGTTCATCGGCTCCGAGATCGCCGCCGCCCTGGCCATGAACAAGAAGGACGTGGTGATGTTATTCCCGGGCGAAGGGATCGGCGGCCGCATGTTCCCGCGGGACCTCTCCGCCTTCCTCAACGACTACTATCGGCAGAAGGGGGTGGAACTGGGCGCCGGCGAGCGGGTGATGTCCCTGACCCCTTCGGGCGCCGGATACCGACTCGCGGCGCAGACCGGCCACGAATGGGTCGTGGAGGGTGTCGTGGCGGGGGTCGGAATCGCGCCGAACACCGACCTGGCCCGGGACTCGGGGCTGGAGGTCGACGACGGCATCGTGGTGGACGAGTGCCTCCGCACCACCCACCCCGACGTTTACGCCGCGGGGGACGTGGCCTCGTTTTTTAGTCCCGTGCTCGGGAAGCGTCTGCGCGTCGAGCACGAAGACAATGCCAACGTGATGGGGAAGGCCGCGGGTCTCCTGATGGGGGGGCAGGGCGCGCCGTACCGCCACCTCCCATATTTCTACTCCGACCTCTTCGATCTGGGGTACGAAGCGGTGGGGAACCTCGATCCCCGGCTGGAGACGGTCGCGGATTGGAAGGATCCCTACCGGGAGGGTGTGGTGTACTACCTCCAACACGGGCGGGTCCGCGGGGTGCTGCTCTGGAACGTTTGGGATCAGGTCGAGGCGGCCCGAGCGCTCATCGCCGGCCCTGGCCCGATCCGCCCCGAGGACCTCAAAGGGCGACTGCCCCTCTCGCGCTGAGGGGGATCGCGACGATGGGTGCGGGGGCGATGCATTCCAAGACCGGGGCCCTGGTCGCGGCGATTCTCGGTTCCGGGATTGTGTCGCTCGATTCGTCGGTGGTGACCGTGGCCTTGCCCCGGATCGGACAGGAACTGCCGACGAAACTCTTCGGGGTCCTGGAAGGGCAGTCGTACATTTACAATGGCTACTCGCTGGCGCTGACGGCGCTCTTGATCCTGGCGGGGGCCCTCAACGACTTCTACGGCCGCCGCCGGGTGTTCGCCCTGGGCGTCGCGGGGTTCGGGGTGACCTCGGTGCTCTCCGGTCTGGCGCCGAACATGGAGTCCCTCGTGGCCTTCCGCGTCCTTCAGGGTGCCGCGGGGGCGTTCTTGATTCCGGGGTCGCTCGCCCTCATCACCGCGACGTTCTCCGGGGAGGAGCAGGGCCGGGCGTTTGGGATCTGGGCGGCGGCTTCCGCCTCGATCAGCACGCTGGGTCCCTTCGTCGGCGGGCTGCTGGTCGACACGACCTCGTGGCGGATGGTGTTCCTGATCAACGTCCCGTTGGTCGTCCTGACGCTTTGGGTTCTGCGGCGGTACGTCCAGGAAAGCCGCGACAACGAGGCCGCCGGGGCGTTTGACGTGCCGGGGGCGCTCGTGGGGGCGCTGGCCACGGGGGGCCTCGCGGTCGGCGCGATCTACGGCCAGCAGCGGGAATGGCGTGATCCCCTGGCGTTTGCGATGCTGGCGGTGGGCGGCGCCGCGATGCTGCTCTTTCCGTTCATGATGCGGCGCGCTCGCCACCCGCTTGTGCCGCTTCAGCTCTTCCGATCGCGCAACTTCACCGTGACCAACCTGTCGACGTTCGTGATCTACGGAGCGCTGTCCGTGACCTTCTATTACCTGACGCTGTTCCTGCAGGGGACACTGGGGTACACCGCCTCAGCGGTCGGGCTGGCGTATATCCCGGAAGTCTGTTTCCTCGTGTTCTTCTCGTCGCGCTTCGGGGCTCTGGCGTCCCGATACGGTCCACGGTGGTTCATGGTCGTCGGGCCGGCCGTCATGGCGGGCGGCGTGCTGCTGCTCTCACGCGTCTCGGCCCAGAGTCAACCCTGGTTGTTTCGGCCCGACACCCCGGCGACATTCCTCCCCCCCAGCGCCTACCTCACCGATTTCCTCCCCGGGCTCGTCGTCTTCGGGGTGGGCCTCATGGTCATGGTGGCGCCGTTGACGACGGCCCTGATGACCTCCGTACCCGCACGCAACTCGGGGGTCGCTTCCGCGATCAACAACGCGATCTCAGAGGTCGGGCCGCAGCTGGCCGGGGCGCTCATCTTCGTCGCGATCACCGCGGGGTTCTATACGCAGATGGCCGCGCGGGTCCCGGGATTGGATACCTCGTCGCCCGCCGTGCGCCGGCAGATCTCTCCCCTCAACCCCGCGCCGAAGGGTGCCGCCGCCGAGGAGGTGGCCGCGGTTCGCGATGCATCGGTCGCCGCGTTTCACCTGGCGATGCTGGTCGGCGCCGCGCTGCTCATCGGCGGCGCCGCGATCAATGCGGTCGGCATCCGCCCCCAGGCGCCGTCCCAGCCGACCGCGATCATCTCCGCTCCCCCGCATTGGCGAAGGTTCTGCATCGCCTGCCGCCGGGAAGACCGGATCCGGCGCGCGAGGAGCGGGGGCGACCCCGCCGACGCGCGTCCCACACGACAGCCGTAACCGCGGCCGCCTCGCTACGCCGAAGACAAGGCAGACCTTCACGATCCGCTCGCGCCGGTGTTGCCGGCGCAACAGCGCCCCCGCACCACTCGTGCTACGCTCCCCCTAACAAAAAGTCTCGCAGGCGGCTCTGCAGCCTATGAGCGGGTGTGCCGGTACCCGGGCACGACGTTCGCTGTAGGGCCTCGGGCGGATGGAAAGGGGCGCGCCCGAGATCCCCGTTTGGGGGGATGGAGAGCGCGAACGGTGTCCGTGACGTCACGGCCGGGGGTGAATCGTGATGAACCGTAAGTTCCTGCTCCGGGGTGCGCTCATCGTGGTCTGCCTCGGCTTCGCGCTGACGTTGATCTCCGGCCGGATCCCCAGCGGTCCCGTCGCCACGGCACAAGCGCCCACGCCGACGGAGTTCGACCGCGTGATCAGCCAGAATGCACAGCGGATGATCGAGGAGGGCAGGAGGACTTTTCGTTACGACACCTTCGGCGATGAAGCCTGGTTTGGGGATACGCTCAAACTCCATCAGGCCATCGAGGGAGCGAAGCACGGCGGCGTGGGACCCGGGGTGAGCCCGAAGACCGCCCTGGCCGTGGGGTTGAAGGTCGATATGGACGCGCTGCCGCCGGCGCTGGTGGCGCAGGTCAAGGCCGGGAAGGTTGACCTCGACGATCCCGCGACAACCCTCGCCCTCCTCAAGCTCAATGCGGTCGTGGGCGTGACCGGATTTTTTCAGGCGGGCGGGAGTCTGCGGTCGGTGGGAGTCCAGTGCGCCTTTTGTCACTCCACCGTCGACGACGCGTTTGCCGCCGGGATCGGCCACCGCCTGGACGGCTGGGCGAACCGCGATCTGAACGTGGGGGCGATCGTGGCGCTGGCTCCGAACGTGAAGGTCATCGCCGACGTGCTAGGGGTCGATACCGCCACGGTGCTGAAGGTGCTCAACAGTTGGGGCCCGGGGAAATATGACGCGGAGCTCATCCAGGACGGCAAGGGCCTGCGCCCCGACGGCAAGTCCGCGGCCACCCTCCTCCCGGCGGCGTTTGGGTTGGCCGGGGTGAATCTCGCCACGTACACGGGATGGGGGTCGGTGACGTACTGGAACGCGTATGTGGCCAACACGCAGATGCACGGGATGGGAACCTTCTTCGATCCCCGGTTGAACAATGCGAAGCAATTCCCAGTCGCGGCGAAAACCCACTACGGCAATATTCGAAACGCTCCCGACGAGATCACCTCGAAGCTGGCCGCGCTGCACTTCTATCAACTGGCGATTCCGGCCCCCACGCCCCCCGAGGGGTCATACCAGAAGGAGGGGGCGGCGAGGGGAAAGATTCTGTTCGAGGGCAAAGCGCAGTGTGCCATCTGCCACGTGCCGCCGCTGTATACGGAGCCGGGGTACAATATGCATACCGCGGCGGAGATGGGCATTGACAATTTCCAATCGAACCGGTCCCCCGATAAGCGGTACCGGACCACGCCGCTCCGCGGCCTGTGGACCCACCAGAAAGGCGGGTTCTTCCATGACGGCCGGTTTCCGACCTTACAATCGGTTGTCGCGCACTACAATACGACGCGCAATTTGCATTTGACGGATCAGGAGATCCTCGACCTCGTCGAGTTCCTGAAGTCGCTGTGATCGATCGCGGAGAGCGGCGCCCAGCGCCCAAGGAGGGAATGGGGGGAAGGGCAGGGCGGACACACGGTCACCCCATCGCCCCGCTGCCGGTGCGGGTGCGACGGCCGAACGGTTCTGCGACGGAGGCATGAGACCATCGGGTTCCCGGCCCTCCACCGGGCGGCGGCGAACGTCAGGGGACCCGTGTGGACGAACCGCGGATCCTCATCACGCCGCCGATGAATGACCGGAGGCCCCGTGCGGATCGGACTCCTCTCATTCGTTGAAACTGCCCCCGCCGGTTGTTATCATCGTGATGATGCATGCTCCGACGACACCGAGGAGTAGATGACCCGATCCCTCGACGGGCTCTTGGCGTGGGGAACCTTTGTCACCATGCTCTGCGCCTTGTTCGGAGCGTTCGTGTTCGCCCAAACCGAGCAGGTGATGGGAGACATCCAGCGCATCTTTTACGTGCACCTCCCGCTTGCCTGGATCAGCTTCCTGGCCTTTGGGCATGCCTGCTGGGCGGGGGTGCAGTATCTGCGGACCGGCCGCGGCGAATGGGACGCGGTCGGCGCGTCGGCGGCGGAGATCGGGGTGCTGTTCAGCACGTTGGTGATTGTGACCGGTTCGCTGTGGGCGCGCCCGGTGTGGGGGGCGTGGTGGACCTGGGATCCGCAACTGATGACCTACCTGATCCTCTGGCTGATTTACGTCGGGTACCTGATGCTGCGCAGCGCCGCGGGGGACGATCTCCGGCGGGCCCGCTTCGCCGCGGTCTTCGCGATCGTCGGGTTCGTCGACGTGCCGCTGGTGTGGTTCTCCGCGCGGTACCTGCGCGCGCTCTCCCCGGTGATCTTTTCCACGCACAGCATCGGCCTCGCGCCGTCGATGGCCTGGGCGTTGCTCGCGGGACTGGTGGCGTGGAGCCTCTTCTATGCGTTGCTGTTCCGGTCCCGGCTCCGCCTCGGGTTGCTGGAAGCGCAGGTGGCGAACCTCGTCGATGAGGGCGCCTGAGATGGCCTACCTCTTCTGGGCGTTTGCCGTCGTCTGGATCGGGATCTTCCTCTACCTCTACGGGCTGGTCCGGCGCAGCCGCGCGCTGGAGCGCGAGGTGGCGGAGTTGCGCGCGAGGACGCGGGCGGGCGGCCCGGCACGGCCGGCGCGCCCGGGCGGGGGCGGATCGTGATGGGACGGACGCGCCCGGTTGTGTTCGTGGGCGGGGTGGTCGTCATCGTCCTGGCGTTGGCGTACCTCGTCTACGGCGGAATCCAGCAAGGCGCCACCTACTGGGTGACCGTCGGCGAGCTGCTGTCGAAAGATCCATCCGTCCCGCAGGACCGGGTCCGCCTGGGGGGAACGGTCGTCCCGGGATCGGTGACCTGGGACGGTTCCCACCAGCACCTGCGGTTCGCTGTGACCGACGGGGCGAAATCGATCCCGGTCCGCTACAGCGGGATCGTTCCCGACATCTTCCGCGAAGGCCGCCAGGTGGTCGTGGAGGGTCGCCTCACGTCGGATGGGGCGTTTGCCGCGACGACGCTGCTCGCGAAGTGCCCGACCAAGTACAACCCGGCCGATCCGCAGGGGCAGGTCCCGCGGTGAGAGGACACCTCGTCCGTGGCTGACCTCGGACGGTTCAGCCTTCTCGCCGCGTTCGTCCTGGCGTTGTACGCACTGCTGGCGGCGGCCCTGGGCGGTCGCGCGCGGCGGCCAGAGATCATCCAAAGCGCCGCGCGGGCGCTGTGGGCGGTTGCCGCGCTTGAGGTCGTCGCCGCCGCGGTGCTTGCTTTGGTTCTCGCCCGCCGCGACTACACGTTCACCTACGTGGTCTCCCACGTCAGCAACGCCCAGGCGCTCGTGTACGACCTCACCTCCTTCTGGGGGGGGATGGAAGGATCGTTGCTCCTGTGGGCGCTGATCCTGTCCGCCTACACGGTGTTGGTCGTCCGCGCCGTCGGACGCGATCATCCGCGGCTCCTCCCCGGGGTGATCGGCGTGTGCGCCGGCGTGGCCGCGTTTTTCCTGTTCATGCTCACACGCGTGACCTCGCCGTTTGTGACCACCCCGTTCCCGCCCGCGGACGGGCGGGGCATGAACCCCTTGCTCCTCAATCCGTGGATGGCGATTCACCCGCCCACCTTGTACCTGGGGTTTGTCGGCCTCACCGTCCCCTTTGCTATTGTCATCGCCAGCCTGCTCGAGGGCGCGGTCGACGAGGGCGGCGTGCTCCTCGCGCGCCGCTGGATGATGTGGGCGTGGTACTGCCTGAGCATGGGGTTGATGTTCGGGGCGAAGTGGTCGTACGTGGTCTTGGGATGGGGCGGGTACTGGGCGTGGGACCCGGTCGAGAACGCGGCGTTGATGCCGTGGCTGGTGGCGACGGCGTTTCTGCACTCCGTCATGATTCAGGAACGGCGGGGGATGCTCAAGCAGTGGACGGTGCTGCTCGTGGTGTTGGCCTTTGGGCTCTCGATCTTCGGCACCTTCCTCACCCGGAGCGGGGTGCTGAGCAGCATCCACTCCTTTACGCAGTCGCCCCTGGGCACGTATTTCCTGGTGTTCCTCGCCGCCGTCATGTTGGCCGCCTTCGGGCTGGTCGCCTGGCGGTGGGAAGCGCTCCGCAGCGAGAACACACTGGACTCCGCGCTGTCTCGGGAGAGCGTGTTCCTGTTGAACAACGCGGTGTTCTTGGCCACGGCCTTCACCGTGTTCCTCGGCACGGTGTTCCCGGTGGTGTCCGAGGTGCTCACCGGCCGAAAGATCAACGTCGGCCCCCCGTTCTTCGCGCATGTCGTGACGCCGCTCGCGCTGGTCCTCCTGCTCCTGATGGGGGTGGGCCCGCTCATCGCGTGGCGGCGCGCCTCGCCGGCTAACCTTCGCCAGAGCTTCCTGACGCCGGGAGCCGTCGGGGTGGCGCTGGGGCTCGGCCTGCTGGCCGCCGGAATGCGCGTGCCCGGCGCGGTGCTCACGTTCACGCTGTGCGGCTTCGTTGCCGGCACGATCGGCCTTGAGTTCGCCCGGGGGATCCGCGTCCGCCGCGCGCATCAAGGGGAGGGGCTGGTCCGGGCGTTCCTCGGCCTCGTCCTGCAAAACCGGCGTCGGTACGGGGGGTACACCGTGCACCTCGGGATCCTGCTGTTGTTCGCCGGCCTCACCGGATCTTCGGTCTTCAGCACCCAGCGCCTGGTGACGCTCCACCCGGGCGAGACGGTTCGGATCGGCGAGTACCGGGTGCGGTTTGACGGCCTCCGGCAGTCGACCAATGGCGGCGCGCTCGTCATCACGGCGGGACTGCGCGCGTTTTCTGGCGAGCGGGATCTCGGCGCCCTCGAGGCCCGCCGCAACCTCTTCTTGGCCGGCGAGGATTCGACCACCGATGTGGCGCTGCGGAGTACCCTGCGTGATGATTTGTACGTGACCCTGACGGGCTGGACCGACAAGGGGGACGCCACGCTTCGCCTTTTGGTCAACCCCCTGGTCGCGTGGCTGTGGATCGGGGGTCTGGTGATCTCCGCCGGGGCGGCGATCGCCATGCTCCCCGAGCGGCGGGCGGTCAGGGTCGTGCAACCCGTTCTGGGCGGGGCGTGGAGCCCCGGAGACATGTGATGGGGGTGGCGCTGGTGCTCCTGGCGGCGGCGGCCGCCGCCTGGGTACTCGCTCCGCTCCTTCGTCCCGCTCCCATCGCCGGGGCGGAGGTGCTCTCGGTAAGCGAGGGATTGCGGCGTCCGTCCGCGGCGGAGCAAGCCCTGCGCGATCTCGAGTTCGACCACGCCATGGGGAAGGTGGGGGTCGAGGACTACGCCACCCTTCGCGCCGGATACGAGGCGGCGATCGCCGCGGACGGACGCCCGGCCGGGGGGGCGCGATGATGGCGGCCGCCGGCGGGTTCGCGCCGGTCCACGGCGGCCGGCGCAGGGGAGGGCTGCTCGTCTGAACTTCCGCACCCGGCTTGGGACTTTCTTCGCGGTGTGGAGCCTCTGCGGTGCCGTTCCGCTTGGGATGCCGCTCCCGTCGGGTGCCGCGGTCGAAGGCGAGATTCGTGGGCAGGTGATGGTGCGGACCGCGCCGGTCCACCCGATCGGGCATCAGGCCGTCGGGCTCGCCATCGTGGAGCGTGCGGTGTCATCCGAGCGTCGAGCGGTGACCGACGCCGCGGGGGCATTCCGCTTCGCCGGCCTCCCGGTCGGTGGCATTCGCGTCTTCGTGCTGCAGACAGATTATGCGGGGGTGCGCTACACCAGCGACCGGATCGTGCTCTCGCCGAGCGCCCCGGCCCGCACCGTGGATCTGGCCGTGTACGCATCCTCGCCGGACCGCTCGATGCTGCGCGCACCGCTCGCGCTGGCCGTGGTCGACGTGGCGCGCGGGGCACTCCGGGTGAGCGTCGTTCAGCGGCTGGAGAATCCGACGGATCGGACGCTCGTCGGTACGCCGCAGGACCCGCTCAATTTCCCGTTGCCCCCGCACGCGCAGTCGGTGAGCTTTCTCGCCGGATGGAGGGACCCGCAGATCGCCAACGGCCGGATCACCGATGCGGTTCCGCTGCTGCCTGGACACCGCGAGGTCGCCTACGCATACGGGCTCGAACCGCACAGCGCTCAGATTGAGGTGCCGTGGACCTTCCCGTACGGCGCCCAGGACGTGGAGGTCCTGGTGACCGATGCCGGGGTCCGCGCGGCCGCAGACGGGCTCACCGCTCGCGGCTCCGTCCAGGGGCCGCACGGGCGCTTCCTGCGATTGAGCGGCGGCTCGATCGCCCAGGGACGGCAGATCGTGCTCCGGCTGCAACGTGTGCCGCTCGACCGCGATCCATGGCCGGGGGCCGCGGCCGTCGGCCTTGCCGCGATCCTGGCCGGTGGGTTGGCGCTGTCGTGGCGCCGTCCGGCTGGGGCGTCCGCCTGAGGCATTTCGTGCGCGCCTCCGCACGCGCTCGTCCCGCCGCCCGGGATTCGAGGAAGGAGACGGGGGGGCGTTCATGGAAGAAAAACATCCCGCGCGCTACGGGACGCTTGCGATTGCGCCCTTCTGCGTCCGGATGGAAACCGGAACGCGGATCGTGCGGCGTCGCTTGCCGGTGTTTCCCGTGACGTCGGTGCCCGGCGTCACGGTCGGAGGGGGCTGCGCCGATCGAGCGAGCGCCGGAGGATCGGCCCACCGCCCGGATGGGGCGGATGGGCGATGGAGGACAGCATCGGCATGCGGTTGCGGAATTTCGAGGCCGGGCCTGGAGCGCTGCTGGTACTGATCGCCTCGGTCGCCCTCGCCGGATGTCAGCCCTCGGTGAATGTCTCGGATGCCAAGGTCGACCGGCGGCTGCCGCCCCCGCAGTCGGTCGAGATCCCGTTGGTCACCGACGAGAACGAACAGCCGATTGTCCCGGACGCGGTCAAGGGGAAGCAGGTCTTCGAAGCGAACTGTGCGGTCTGCCACGGGATGAGCGGAACGGGAAACGGCCCGATGTCAAAGTCGCTCGTCGCCCCGGACATCGACGTCCTCACCGCGTTCCTGGGCTTGTTTGGGATCACCCTGCACCGCACGCCCCTCCCCAGTCACCCCGCCGACTTCACCAATCGAGATCTGGAGAACGTCATCTCGCCGGCGATCCTGTTTGAGACCGTCACCGAGGGGCGGCCGCATACGGCGATGCCGGCGTTTGGCCCGGAGGCGTCCTTTGGGGCGAACAAGGCGCAGACCCTCAAGAACGAAGAGCGGTGGGATGCCAACGCGTACGAGATGACGTTCCGCACCAACCCGGCGGAACTGAGCGCGGCGAAGGCGTTATACGATCAGCAGTGCGCGGTGTGCCACGGGGAGAACGGCGACGGCAAAGCCCCGCGCGGCTCAGAGATGGCGGCCGAGCTGTGGTCGTGGTCCCGCGGGGAAGGACCGGGGATCTTCACCGACCTCAACTACATTGTGCAGCGGAACCCGAGCGAGCTCACCAACGCCATCCTGGACGGGCAGGGGTTTGGGCTGATGCCCGGCTATCGGGGGAAGCTCACGACGGGGCAAATCAACGGGCTGGTGGACTACATCTACTCGTTCTTCTACAAGCACCCGCCGATCAAGTAGTACAATTGGGCGGGCAGGGCGATGCGAGGAGGCGTTGGGGACGATGAAGGCTGATCGACGGGGCTTGCTGAAAGCGCTCACCGCGCTTCCGGTGCTCGGTGGGCTGATCGCGATCCTGTCCCCGTTCTTTCGCTATCTGAAGCCCAACGACCAACCGTGGGGGATCTTCACGGTGGCCCCCGACACCCCGAAGGGCGGAGCCCAGATCGTGGGGAAGACGACCGCGCTGCAGAAGCCGTGGGACTCGTTCTACTTCACGTACGTCCAGAAGTACGTCCAGTACGACCCGACAGGGTTCAAGGCCGCCAACATCCCGGGGGTGGCGATCCGGCTGCCCCAGAAGGTGAAGTTCACGAACGTCCAAGGGTTCGTCGGGTACGACGGGGAGACCGACATCGTGCTCTTCCAGCGGATCTGCCCCCACCTGGGCTGCATCTTCGACTACGTCCCCGTCTGGCAAAACGTCACCTCGGGGTACGGCGGGTTCACCCCTCCCGCGAATGAGCAGCATTCGCTGATGGCGTGTCCCTGCCACTTCAGCATCTACAATCCCGCGTATCCGGGCGATCCGGGAAACGTCATCTCGGGCCCGGCGCCGCGCGGGGCGCGCTACTTCCATTTCACGATCGATGGCGAGAACATCGTCGTGGACGGCGCGGAACTCGGCGGGATCGCGTGATGCCGCCCCGAGCGCAGGCGCGTCGGGAAGACCTCAGGGCGTAGGGAGGGGACCCGTGCAGGCGGTGCTGGCAGATCTCAAAGAGTGGTTCCAGGATCGCAAGGCGCACCTGGACCTCTTTGATGAGACGAAGACCGCGCAGCTCGACAACCCGCTGTACAGCCTCGGCGGGCTGGTCTGGCTGTCGTGGATGGCCGTGATCGTCTCGGGGGTCATCCTGATGCTGTGGTACATCCCGACGACGACCGGCGCCTACCGCTCGATTGAGCACATCACCTACGACATCCCGTTCGGTTGGCTGGTGCGCGGGGTTCACAAGTATGCGGCGGACATGCTGATCACCTGCATCACGCTGCGCATCTATCGGATGTACTTTGCGGGAGAGTACAAGAAGCCGGGCGAGCTCTCGTGGATGATTCTCTTCGCCTCGCTCGTGCTCGGGATGATCTCCGGGATCAGCGGCTACCTGCTGATCTGGAACCAGCGGGCGTTCTGGGCGGCGAAGGTCGTGCTGACGGTGCCGACCTATTACGATGACATTCCCATCCTCGGCAACCTGGGGCTCGGCCGGGCGATCGCGTTCATCTTCCTCGGCGGCCCGGCCGTCAGCCAGGCGGCGATCACCCGGTTCTACGCGATTCACTTCGGCATCTCCGTCGTGTTCGCGATCCTGGCGGAGGTCTTCTTCTACCGCACGCGGCGGCGTCGCCTGAACCTCTCCCCGTTTGTCATCGTGCTGGTGATCGCGTTCCTGGCGTGGGTGAGCTTCGAGCGCATCACGGACATGGGGCGGTGGGCCAACCCCAACCGAACGCCGCTCCCGATCCTGTCCGACTGGTACTTCCTGGCCCTCTACCAGCTCGTGAAGTACATGCCCCCGCTGTGGGCCGGCATCGCCCCGGCGCTGCTGATCGGGTACGGCATGCTGGTCCCGTTCCTGGACCGGACGAAGGAGACCGGGCCGCTGGAGCGTCCCTTCTTCTTCGTCGTGGGCCTCTTGTCGCTGTTCTACTTCATCGCGTTCACGGCGCTGATCATGCTCAACATCGCCGTGATCAGCCGCGATCCACCGATCATCCTGGTCGTGACCGTGGTCGTCTTGGTGCTGGCCTTCGCCTGGGAGATTGCCTACCGTCGACGTAAGGCCCGACGGGCGACGGCGCCCCCTGCGCCGGCGCGGGCGGCCGCGGCGGGGGACTGACGCGATGCGGCGGAAGGCGCGCTTTTACGCGCTGCTGGTCCTGGCGACCGTGGGGCTGAGCCGCCTGCTCGCTGCGTGGCGGGCCTGGCGTGCCGCGCCCACGCTGGAGGGCGGCCTGGTGGTGGCGGCCTTCGGCCTCGTGGTGGTCGGCGCGATCCTCTGGCTGGGGTTCGTGCTCTACGAGGTGGACAGGGCCGCCGGTCGGGTTCGCCACCGGGTCGGCGTGTACGAGTGGATCCTCGCCCGCCGGGTGGGGGCGCGGCGTCCGGATCTGGGCTGGCCGGAAGCGCCACGGACTCGGCCGGCCGGCGGCGGGAGGTGAGCGGCGTGGACGATCGGACGGCGGGGTACGGGACGTGGATCGCCGTTCTCGCTGTCGTCAGCCTGGTCTGCGTCGTCGGGATGGTGTGGGGTGAACTGACCAGCCATCGTCTCGTCACCGGGGGGCTGATCGGCGTCGTGCTGCTCGCGTACTCCTTCATCCTGTTGTTCCTGCGCAAGGGAGGGTTTACGGGTGTATAAGCGGCTCCTGGCGCGCCTCCTGCGGTGGACGTTGAAACTCGACGTGGCCATCAACCGTGTCTACCCGGAGGATTTCAATCCCCTGTACTATACGGGAGGGCTGTCCAACCTCTTCCTCACGGTCCTGGTGCTCTCCGGGATCTTCCTGTTCTTCTACTACGTGCCGTCCTTCAACGACGCCTACACCTCGGTGCAGTACATCTCCGATCAGCTGCCGCCGCCCGCCCAGGTGCCGTACGGACAGATCATCCGCGGCATTCACCGCTACGCCGCCGATGGGTTCATCATCGTCATCCTGCTCCATTTCTTCCGGAACTGGTTCACGGAGCGATTCCGGTTCTCCCGCGATGAACCGTGGATCAGCGGCATGATGCTGCTCGTCTTCGCCGGCTTCATCGGCGTGACCGGGTACGTGTTGGTCTGGGACCAGCGCAGCGAGTTGATCGTGGCGATGACGGGGAACGCGTTGGGGTCGGTGCCGTGGGTGGGCGGATGGCTGCGCTCCGTCCTGTTCGGGGGGGAGGGGGTGACCAACCTGCTCCTGCCGCGGATGCTGTTCCTCCACGTTGGCCCGGCGACCGCGCTGTACGTCCTGCTGTGGTGGCACTACGTGCGCATCCGCCACCCCAAGGTCTGGCCGCCGGCGGTATGGACGCTGTTCTCGGTGGGGCTGATCCTGCTTCTTACCGGGTTGGTCCCCGCGGTCAGCCAGCCTTCGGCCTCGGCGGGGTCCACGCCTTCCCGCCTCGCGCTCGACTGGTTCTTCCTCCTCCCGTACGCGAGCCTTCAATACCTCCCGTCGCTCGGGCTGATCCTGCTCGCCGTCGTCATCGTCGCCTACGGGCTGTACATCCCGTACCAGCTGCCCGAGACCGAGCGGGAGCTGGGGATGCGGGACTCCGGGGTGGCGCAGGTCATCGACGCCAACTGCACGGGGTGCGAGCTCTGCTACTACGACTGCCCGTACGACGCGATCGTCATGGTCCCCACCCCGCATCCCGGCGTGACGAAGGCGGCCCAGGCCCGGAAGCTCCTGGCCATCGTCCTGGAGTCGCGGTGCGTGGAGTGCGGGATCTGCATCGGTGCGTGTCCCTTTGAAGCGCTGGAACTGCCCCACTACCTGGAATCGGACGTCCACGAAAAGGTGCTGGCCGCATGCCGGAGCTAGGGTCGACCCAGAAGCCCGCCCCCGGGGCGGGGACCCCGCCGGGGACGTCCTCCCACCGTCCCAAGATCGTCGGCTTCCTCTGCGACTGGGCGGTGAGCGCGGAGGGGTTAATCCGCGAGGACGGGACGATGCGCGATCTTCCCAACGTCACGTTGATCAGGGTGATGTGCTCGGGGTTCATCCGGCCGGCGTGGCTGGAGTTCGCGCTGCGGAACGGCGCGGAGGGAGCGTTCGTCTGCGGGTGTCCGCTCGGGGACTGCTTCAACCGGTTCGGGAACAACTTGATCGGCGACCGGGTTCTCCAGATGCGCCGGCGGCTCGAACGGCAAAAGATCCACCCGGACCGGGTGGCGACGATGTATTTCGGACTGCACGCCCAGGCCGAGTTCGTCACCGCCGTTCGGGAGTTCAGCGACCGCGTGGCCGGCCTGCCCGGCCCCGTCACGCCCCCCGCGCGCCCGGCGGCGCGCGCCGGCGCCCCCGGACAACCCCCCGCCGCGCGCCGCTCCGACGCGGGTGGGGAGGAGGGCGCGTGATGGCGGAGCGCACGCCGTCCGGTCAGGCCAGGAGGCGATCGGCCGCGGTCCAATGGAAGTACCTCATCTTTTGGCTACTCCTCTTCGGCACGCTGTTCTTCATCTCGCTCTACGGCATCGTGGCGGAGGCGTAACATCGCCGCCCCGCCCCGGTGGGGCGGGGCGGCGACCGTCTTTCTCTCCCCGGCGCGGCGTCGCCACTCCAGGAGAACCCCCGGGCTGACGAGAAACACACCGCTCATGGATCTCACCTCGATCTATGCTCCCGTGCGCGATGACCTGGACTCGCTGGGGCGGCTCCTCAGAGACGAGCTGTCGGCCGATGATCCCTTTGTCGGCGAGCTGGTGGCCCACGTCCTCAAGACCCGCGGCAAGTTCCTCCGGCCCGCTCTGGTGTGCCTCAGCGCGCTCTCCTGCCGCGCCATTCCTCCGAATATCGGGGTGGGGGGAACGGACGGAGTCCCCGCCCGTGCGGACGACGCCGGTGCCCGGCTGGAGGTTGCCGCCGCCACCGAACTGATCCACGTCGCCTCCCTGATTCACGACGATGTGATCGACGCCGCCGACCTCCGGCGGGGGCAGGCTTCCGTGAACGCGATTTGGGGCAACCAGGTCGCCGTGCTCTTGGGGGACTATCTGTTCAGCAAGGCGTTCCACTTGCTGTCGCGGCTGCAGGACGCCTCCCTCGCCGCCGCGATGGCGGCGGCCACGGTGAAGATGAGCCAGTCGGAGATCAAGCAGATCAAGTACGGGAATACGCCTCACACCGATGAGGCGATCTACTTCGACATCATCGCCGGGAAGACGGCGCACCTCTTCAGCGCCGCCTGCCGGTGCGGTGCGCTGACCGCCGGGGCCACCGAAGCGGAGACGACGGCGCTGACGACGTTTGGCTTGGAGTGGGGGATGGCGTTCCAGATCACCGACGACGCGTTGGACTTGACCGCCACCGCGGAGCAGGTCGGGAAACCGATCGGCAGCGACATCCAGACGGGCAAGGTGACGCTGCCGATCATCCACGCGCTCACCGTCGCCCCCCAGAACGACCGGCGCCGCCTTGAGGAGATTCTGGGGAGCGGCGACGGCGATCGGGCACCCGAGGCGATGGGGGAGGTGGCGGCGATCCTGGCCCGGTGCGGCGCGATCGACCACGCCTTCGAGGTCGCCCGCCGCCGTGCCGAGCACGCCGCGGTGAGCCTGACCCGGCTCAGGGCCTCGGCCGCCCGGGAGAGCCTGGAGGCACTGGTCGAGTTCGTCACGGTGCGGAGCCATTAGCCCGTCGGGAGCTGATGCCCCCGGGGAGACGGTCGCCCCGCAGGCTCCCCGGCGGGCCCGGGTTCTGCCCGTGGGCGCTGATCGGGCTGGATGCCGCCCCGGAACCCGCGCCGGGGGGGGAACTCCGTAGCGCCCTCGGGCGCTTGCGTGTATAATGAGCCCGGAGGTGCCGTATGACGGGGAAGTTTTGGGAACTGATCATCATTCTGGCGATCATCATCCTGGTCTTCGGCCCCAGCCGCCTCGCCGGTCTGGGCGGGGCGGTGGGGAAGGCGATGCGGGAGTTCCGCGAGGCCACCAAGCCCGAGGAACCAAAGCCGGTCACTCCGGATAAGGGCAGCGGAGAGAAAGGCTGATCCTCCGGCGGCGCCCCGGCGCACGGGGCGCGCCAGAGGCGCGGGAGAGGGGAGCGGCCGGCGGCCGCTCTTTTTTTGCGTCGGGCTCGCCGAGGTCGGGTCGGCCCGAGGCGGGCTGGCGGAGGTGAGGGGTGGCCAAGACGCCCAAGCGCGGGAGGAATCCGTGGTGGATCTTGGTGGTGATCATCATCGCGGGCGCGATGCTCGGCAGCGTGCTGGCCAACGCGGTCGGGCAGTTCACCTACCTCTCGTGGCTGGCCCGATCGATCAGCATCGGAGTCACCCCGCCGGTCGTCGTTGACCTGCACGTTTTCACCCTCACGATCGGATTCGTGGTTCGGTTGAACCTCGCGATCGTCCTTGGTATACTGGTAGCCGCGTACGTGTTTCGGATGCTTTGACCGCGACGGTCAACAAGGGCGAGACGTGGGAGCGGCGCACGGCGCCGTGCGCGCGGTTGGTGTCTCCGCCACGTCCTTGGCCGACTCCGAGGGGACGGCCCGTCGCTGGGGGAACCTCCTGGTGTCCACCGGTCCCGAGATGCTCCGGAAATCGGGTGCGCGTGTCGTCGCACGGACCGGCGTCCTTCCCCCTCCGCCGGCCGCTTCTCGGTTTGCGTCCGTCGACACCCCGGAACGGTGGGATGCCCGTACCCTCTGACCCTCTCGCCGGAAATTCTCCGCCGCGGAGGGTCCCGCGAATGAAAGATCTCCCCGTCGAACTGCGACCGCGGGAGCGGCTGCTCACCGACGGGAGTGCGGCGCTCAGTTCCGCGGAGTTGATCGCGGTGCTGCTGCGCACGGGGTCGTCCGGACGCAGCGCCCTCGACGTGGCCACGGAGCTGCTGTGCCGGTACGAGACCCTGGATCGGCTCGCCTCGGCCACCCCGGGGGAGTTGTGCACGACGCCGGGCGTGGGACCGGTCAAGGCGCTGCACCTGCTGGCGGCGTTCGAGGTCGGGCGGCGCCTCGGCAACCTCCCTCCCCACGTCCGCCAGGCCATCCGCACCGCAGCCGATGTCGCTCAGCTCGTGATGCCGGCGTTGAGGTTCCAGGAGACCGAGCGGTTCTGGGTGCTGCTCCTGAACACGAAAAACGAAGTCCTCGGCCGCGCGGAGGTGTCGGCGGGGGGATTGGCGAGCACCCCGGTCGACCCGCGGGAGGTATTCAAGGCGGCCGTGAAGCGCGGGGCCGCCGGGCTGGTCCTCATCCACAATCATCCCTCCGGGGATCCCACTCCCAGCCGGGCGGATGTCGCGCTCACAGCGCGCCTCCGCCGCGCGGGGCGGCTAATGGGCATACCTATCATTGATCATCTGGTGATCGGAGATGGTCGGTACGTCAGCCTCCGGGAGCGGGGCATGTTCGAGGAGGAACCCGAGAGGAGCGTGGAGGGATGATCTTCAACGGGCTGCTGAACCGGTTCAGCCGGGACATGGGCGTGGACCTCGGCACCGCCAATACTCTCGTGTACGTGCGGCACGAGGGCATCGTGCTGCGCGAGCCCTCGGTCGTGGCGAAGCGCGTGGACGGGGGCGAGATCCTGGCGGTGGGGGACGAGGCGAAGAAGATGATCGGCCGCACCCCGGGCGACATCGTGGCCACCCGCCCGCTGCGCGACGGCGTGATCGCGGACTTCGACACCACCGCCGCCATGCTGACCTACTTCATCCGCCATGGGCTGCGGGGCCGCAGCTTCTTGCGGCCGCGGGTCGTCGTGGGCATCCCCAGCGGCGTCACGGAGGTGGAGAAGCGAGCCGTGATCGACGCGACGCTTCAGGCCGGCGCCCGCGAAGCCTATCTGATCGAACAGCCGATGGCCGCGGCGATCGGGGCGGGGCTGCCGGTGTCGGATCCCATCGGCAGCATGGTGGTGGACATCGGTGGCGGCACGACGGAGGTCGCCGTGATCGCCCTCGGTGGGATCGTGACCGCGCGCAGCCTCCGCATCGCGGGAGACGAAATGGACGAGGCGATCATCCAGTACTCGCGCAAGGCCTATAATTTGCTGATCGGGGAGCGCACCTCCGAGGACATCAAGATCGCCGTGGGGTCGGCGTTCCCTCAGCGCGAGGAACAAACGATCGAGGTGCGCGGCCGTGACCTGGTGTCGGGCCTGCCCCGAACGGTGCGGATGACCAGCACGGAGATTCGGGAGGCGATGGCGGAGCCGATCGCGGGGATCGTCGAGGCCGTGAAGATGACGCTCGAGCGGACGCCCCCCGAGCTCGCCGCCGACATCGTCGATCGGGGGATCGTGATGGCCGGCGGCGGGTCGCTGCTCCGCGGCCTCGATCGGCTGCTCGCCGAGGAGACCGGGATGCCGGTGACGCTGACGGAGGATCCGCTGAGCAGCGTCGTGCTCGGCACCGGCAAGGCGCTCGAGGAGATCGAGACGCTGAAGAAGGTGTTCATCTCCAGCAAGCGGTTCTAGGAGTCGTTGTGCTGTCTGAGGGGTTCGGCCGCCGTCGGCGATTCGTCCTGTTCGTTGTGCTGTGCATCCTGGCCCTCGGGGTGCTCACCGAACAGGTTCGCACCCCCGACAAGCGGCGGGCCGGGTGGTTGGGCCGGGGGGTCGAGGCGGTGCTGGCACCGGTCACCGCCGGCCTCTCCCGAGTGAGCGACGCGGTCGGCGGGAGCTGGGTCCTGCTGACGGAGATCGGCACGCTGCGCAGTGAGAACGCGCGGCTGCGCGCGGAGGTGGCGCAACTCCGCTCGGAGAGCGCCCAGCTCCACGAGGCCGCCCAAGAGGCCGTGCGGCTGCGCAAGCTTCTGGCGTTCAAGGAGCAGCCGTACCGCACGGTCGCCGTGCGGGTGATCGGGCGCGATCCCAGCCAGTGGTTCAACACCGTGCTGGTCGACCGAGGGCCCGCCGCCGGCATTCGCCGAAACGATCCGGTCGTCACCAGCGAAGGGCTGGTGGGTCGGGTGATCGAAACGGGAGGCTCGTGGGCCAGGGTGCTCCTGATCCTCGACCCCCGCAGCGCGGTCGGGGTGTTTGTCGGGTCTTCCCGCGATGCCGGGGTGGCGGAAGGTCAGGCGGGACCGATCCTCCGGGTCAAATACCTGTCTCGGGACGCCGAGATCAGGCCGGGCGACCCAATCGTGACGGCGGGGTTGGGAGAAATTTACCCGCGAGGCCTGCCGGTCGGGACGATCGTGGGCGTGACGCGCACGGAGGGGGACCTGTTCCAAGAAGCCCTCGTCCGGCCGGACGCCGACCTCAATCACCTTGAAGAGATGCTCATCCTGGTCACGAGCGCCTCACCGGGGTCTCCGTGATCAGGTACGGTGCCTACGCGGTGCTCGTCGCCGCGGGGCTCGCCTTGCAGACGACGTGGCTGACCCGCGTCAACATCGCCGGGGCCGCGCCGGACCCGGTGCTCGTGGTCGTGATGGTCGTGGGGCTCTTCCACGGGTCCGAAGAAGGCGCGATCTTCGGTGCGGGGGTGGGGCTGCTTCAGGACGTCGCCACCGGGGTGCCGCTAGGGCTCGGAATGCTGGCCGGTCTCTGCGTGGGGTTCGCCGCGGGGCTGGGGGAGCGCGTCATCTATATGGAATACATCTGGCTGCCGGCTCTCGCCGCGGTGGTGCTGAGCGCGATCCGGATGGTGGTGTGGGCCGGCGCGGCGCATCTGGTGGGACTCCTGCAGGCCCCGATTCTCGACGTGATCCGGGTGGGGGTCGCCGCCGCGTGCTATAATGGCGTTATTGCCGTGCCAATTTTCTACGGACTCCACCACCTCGATGGGATTCTGGGCCAGCGCCACGAGGAGTCCCGGTAGGGGTCGTCCCGAGGATGGACCGAGACCTTTTTGAGCACCGCCTCGCCGTGCTGTTCGCGGTGATCAGCGGGTTGTTGGTCGTGCTGGCCCTTCGCCTTTGGCAGATCCAGATCGTCCAGGGCGAGTATTTTCTCCGACTGTCGGAAGAAAACCGGATCCGGGTCAGCCCGGTCGAGGCGCCGCGCGGCCAAATTCTCGACCGTCAGGGGCGGCCGCTGACGCTCAACCGGCCCGCCTTCACCGTGTCCCTCCTTCCCATGGAGCTTCGCCATCCCGAGCAGGTCATCCCGGAGATCGGCCGCCGGCTGGGAATGACCCCCGCCGAGGTCGCCGCCAAGCTGGCCGAGGCGCGCGGGCGGCCCTTCGAGCCGGTGCGCCTGAAGCGCGACGTGCCGAAAGAAGTCATCGCCGCGCTCGAGGAAGATCGGATGGACCTGCCCGGGGTGCTGGTCCAGGTTGAGCCGGTTCGAGACTATCCCTACGGGGTGCTGGCCGCTCACCTGCTCGGGTACCTTGGGGAGATCAACGACCGCGAGCTTGAGTCGCTGCGACCGCGCGGGTACGAGGTCGGAGAGTTGATCGGCAAGGACGGCGTGGAGCGGATCTACGACCGTTACCTGAAGGGTCGAAACGGCCAGATCCAGGCCGAGGTGGACGCGCAGGGCCATCCGCTCCGGGTGCTGGCGACGATTCCGTCCCAACCGGGCGACAACCTCAAGCTGGGCATCGATCTCGACGTTCAGAAAGCCGCGGAGGATGCCCTGGGATCCCGCGTGGGCGCGGTCGTGGCGATGGACCCCCGCGACGGCACGATCGTCGCGCTGGCCAGCCATCCGGCGTTCGACCCCAACCTCTTCGCCACCGGGATCACCACGACCAACTGGAACCGATTGTTGCACGATCCGCTCCAACCGCTGCTCGACCGGTCGACCCAGGGGGGCTACCCCATGGGTTCGGTGTTCAAGATCGTGACCGCGACGGCCGCGCTGGAGCTGGGGTTGGTGCAGGCGGACAGTCGATTTTACTGCCCCGGATTCTACAACCTCGGCGGCCACATCTTTCACGACCATGAGGCCCACGGCAACATCAACTTTCTCGAGGGCATCGCCCAATCGTGCAACGTGGTGTTCTGGACCGTCGCCCGCCCCGTGGGGCCCGAGCACCTCGCCCAGTACGCCCGGATGTACGCGCTGGGCCAGGCGACCGGGATCGACCTGGTCCAGGAAAGCGCCGGCGTCGTGCCCGACCCGGACTGGAAGCGACGGGTGTGGAAGCAGATGTGGTTCGCCGGCGATACCCTGAACACCGCGGTCGGGCAGGGGTACGTACTCGCCACCCCGATCCAGGTGGCGCGCCTGCTCGCGGCGGTCGCGAACGGCGGCACCCTCGTCACCCCGCACCTGGCCACCGAGGTCGTGGCGCCCAAGGGCCGGGTCGTGGCGCGGATCGCGCCCCCGGCGGGAGGGGAAATCCGCCTGCGCCCTGAGACGTGGGCCGTGCTTCGCGCCGGCCTCGCGGCCGTGGTCAGCCGCGGCACCGCGGCGTCGATCCAGATCCCGGGGCTGGCGATCGCCGGGAAGACCGGGACCGCGGAGAACCCGCACGGCAAACCCCACGCCTGGTTCGCCGGGTACGCTCCCGCCGACCACCCGCAGCTCGTGGTCGTGGCCATCGTCGAGAATGTCGGGTTCGGCGCGGAGTTCGCCGCGCCGATCGTGAAGCGCGTATTCGAGGCGGCGTTCGGGATCCCGGAACCGACCCCCGGAGCCCCCAAGCCGTGAGCACCGCGCTGGCCGGCGCCCCCCTCCCGGCCCCGGCGGGGCCCCGCCGGTTCCTCCGCCACCTCGACGTGCTGCTCCTCGGTGCCGTGGTCGCTTTGGTGGGGTTCGGGCTGGTGATGGTCTACAGCAGTACCCACGTCTCGTCCCTGCCGTTCCTGTACGTGCGCAGCCAGGGGCTTCACCTCGCGGTCGGCGTGGCGATCGGCCTTCTCTTGCTTGTGGTCGACTACCGGGTGTTCGCGTCGGGCGCCCGCGCGCTCTACGTGCTCAACCTGCTCCTGCTCGCCGCCGTGCTGGTCGCCGGGCGCACCAGCCTCGGCGCGCAACGCTGGATCCCCCTCGGCCCGCTCGGGCAATTTCAGCCGTCGGAGATGGCCAAGATTGTCATCGTCCTCACGCTCGCCAAGCACATGGCCGACCGCCCGGGGCCCTACCGCTCCGTGTGGAGCCTTCTCCCGTTCCTCGGGCACGTGGCCGTGCCGATGGTGCTGATCTTCAAACAGCCCGACCTGGGGACGGCGCTGGTCTACGGCGCCATCTTCGTCGGCATGCTCTACGCGGCGGGGGCGCGGCGGCGGGACCTCGCCACCCTGGGCGGGGCGGCGTTGGTGGTCGCTCCGATCTTCTGGCACCTGCTCAAGGAATATCAGCGCCGCCGGCTGCTCGCCTTCGTCCACCCCAGCCTCGACCCGCTGGGCTCGGGGTACGGGATCATCCAATCGAAGATCGCGGTGGGCAGTGGCCTGGTGTGGGGGAAGGGATTGTTCGAGGGCACCCAGGGCGTGCTGCGGTTCGTCCCCGAGCACCACACCGACTTCATCTTCTCGGTGATCGGCGAGGAAGTCGGGTTCGTCGGGTCGATGCTGCTGCTGGGGCTGTTCTTGCTCTTCGTCTGGCGCGGGCTGCACATCGCCGCCGTGGCCCGCGATCGGTTCGGCGGCCTGGTCGCGGTGGGGATCGTCTCCATGGTCGCGTTCCACGTGTTCGTGAACGTGGGCATGACCGTGGGGATCATGCCGATCACCGGCATCCCACTGCCGTTCATCAGTTACGGCGGCAGCGCGCTGATGGCCATGGTCTGGGCGACGGCGATCCTGCTGAACGTCGGGATGCGCCACCAAAAAACCGGCATCGGATTTGACGCATCGCCGGCGAGCCCCGTGCGGGTCATCCGCCTCGTGGGCCGGCCGGAGCGTCCGGAGGAGTGAGTCGAGGATGGGGAAGGAGATCCTAGCGAGTGTGGATCCGCTCGAGGTGCGTGTGGCCGTCGTGGAGGACGGCGTCCTCACCGGATTCCTGGTCGAGCGGGGGGCGCCGCTTGCCGGGAACATCTACAAGGGCCGGGTCGCCAGCGTGCTCCCGGGAATGGAAGCCGCATTCGTCGATATCGGCCTGGAGCGCAACGCCTTCCTGCCCCTGGCCGATATTCGCTCCCAGCGCATCGCTCCCACCGACGGGCAGGGGGGCGAAGAGTTGGAGGATCAGATCGGCCGCGGTCCCATCGCCGAGCGCCTGCGGGTCGGCCAGGAGATCCTCCTGCAGGTGACCAAGGAGCCCCGCGGGAGCAAGGGCGCGCGGGCCACAACGTACGTCGCGCTCCCCGGGCACTACGTCGTGCTCATGCCCACCGTCTCGGGGATCGGCGTCAGCCGGCGCATCGAGCACGAGCCGGAGCGGCGGCGCCTCCGCGGGCTGGCCGAGCGGCTCCGCCCCGTCAGGGCCGGGACGGGCGACCGGATGGGCCTAATCGTGCGGACGGCAGCGGAGGGGATGGCCGAGCGGGAACTGGCCGACGACCTGCGGTTTCTCGTCCAGCTCTGGCAGGGTGTGACCGACCGCGCCCGGACGGCGCGGGCCCCGGTCCTCCTCTACCAGGACCTGGGGCTGACCGGTCGGGTCGTCCGCGATCTCTTCACCGGCGAGGTGGAGCGGTTTGTGGTGGATTCCGCGGCCGAGCTGAACCGGATCCGGGACCTCCTCGCTGTGTTTCCCGCGAGCCTGCTGGAGCGCGTCCAGCTTCACCGCGGTCCCGAACCGATCTTCGAGGCCAACGGGGTGGACCGGGAGATCGAGCGCGCGCTGCACCGGAAGGTCTGGTTGCGCAGCGGCGGCTACCTCGTCTTCGACCGGACCGAGGCGGCGACGATGATCGATGTCAA
This sequence comes from bacterium, assembly GCA_035307765.1. Taxonomy (NCBI): domain Bacteria; species bacterium. The sequence goes on from DATGHU010000023.1 coordinate 85,661, forward strand.
CACCGGGAAGTATGTCGGGAAGACCGACCAACCGAGCACGATCCTGCGGACCAACCTCGAGGCGGCCGTTGAGGCGGCGCGCCAGATCCGCCTGCGCGACATCGGCGGCATTATCCTCATCGACTTTATCGACATGGAATCCGAGAAGCACCGGCGCCGGGTGCTCGCGGCGCTCCAGGAGGCGGTGAAGCGGGACCGGACCAAGATCCACATCATCGACCTGACCGGGCTGGGGCTGGTCGAGATCACTCGGAAGCGCGTCTACCAGAACCTTGAGGAGATCATGCGCATGCCCTGCCCGTACTGCGAAGGGCGGGGTCGGGTACTCTCCGCGCAGAGCGTCGCCGTGCGGGTTCGCCGTGAACTGGTGCGCCTGGCGCAGGGATCCCGCGCGGCCGTCCTGCTGGCGCAGGTGCACCCCGAGGTCGCGACCTGCCTCGACGAAGACGCGCGGTGGCGGGAGGCGCTGGAGCGGGAATCCGGGAAGGTCGTGCTGGTCCGCGCGCAGCCCGGCGTGCACCTGGAGCGGGTGAACGTCGTGAGTGCCGTCTCCGCCGAGGCGGCCGAACGCGAGGCCGCTTCCTCGCTGAACGGGAGGGGCGGGCCGGTGTGGATGGAGCCGAGCCGGGGCGAGGTGCTGGATCTGCCCGACGAGAACGGCACCGCCTCACGCGGCGCGGCTCCCCGACGCGGGCTCCTGGCAAGGCTGCGCACGTGGTGGGGCGGGGTGCTGCCCCCGCGCCGCGCCGCCCCCCGGCTGTGGCGCGACGAGCGGACGCACGCGGAGGAGCGTGTCGTGGATCAATGATCCTGTCCCCTTAACGGATAAATGAAAATGTCACCCTCTTGGGATCTGGAGCTGCTGTCGCCGAGCCGCGGCCAGCAGCGGCCGTCGCCACGGGTGATCGGGTGCCGGGATGCGTGGGGGACGACCTGGCTGCGCGTCCCCGTTCGGCGGGAGGGTATTCGGGGACGGTCCGGATTCCGCGCATCGATCTTGGGTCATCCTGAAGGGCCGGTGTCCAAGCGGGAGCCGCTTGGCGCTGAGCCGCTGGCCCTGATGGTAGATGGCGAGCGTGCCGTCGAGGAAGGCGTGGACATCGACCCGCGCGCCGGTGTAGCTGCGCCCGCCTGGGCCGGGAAGGACCTGAAGGAGGCCGCCGTTGAGCTGCACGGTGTTGTCGTGGGCGACGGTGCGTCGATACTTGAAGCAGCAGATGCGCGTGAGGTCGGCGGGCGCCGGCCGCCACGCGGGCTCCGGCTGGGCGGGCAGACGGGCGAAGCGCGCGTTGTAGCGGGGGCGGAAGCGGTCAAAGACGCGCTGGGCCTGGGGGAGGGTCCGCGCCTGCGCGAGGCGGAGTTCGACGACCAGCCGATCCTGAAAGGTGCCAAAGAGCCGCTCCACGCGGCCCGTACCTTGCGGCGAGGCGGCAGGGATCCAGCGGATGCCGAGTTCCTGGAGCGCGCGTCCGACCTGGGTCGAGGCGACCTCGCCCTCGAGCTGCTCCGCCAGGCCGTGCGGCGTGCGCGGATCGCGATGAAAGATGCCATGCCGATCCGTGTAGGCCGCGGCGGGCAGGCCATAGCGGCGGATGAGCTGGCGCAGCAGCAGGAAATAGCCGTGGGTATCCTCCGTGGGGCGAAAGACGCCCGCCAGCACCTCGCCGGTGGCATCGTCGATGGCGGCGAGGAGGACGAGGCGCGGGCCGCGATCCTCGAGCCAGGGATGGTCGCTACCGTCCATCTGGACGAGCAGACCGGCTTGCGGCATCCGCTCGCGGCGGCGGCGATGTTTGGGCGCTCGCCGGGTGCGGGGGCTCCCGATGCCCGCCTGGCGCAGCAGGCGCTGCACGGTGGGCCGGGACAGGCTGAGGCCCTCGTGCTCCCGGAGGAGCTCGGTGAGGTGGTGATCGTTCGCGCCAGCGTAGTGCGTGCGGGCCAGCGTGAGGACCTGCGTCCGAATGGCCTCGGCGAGGCGGCGGGGGGAGGCCCGTCCGCGGTTGCCATGGGCGAGCGCCGCCGGGCCGGCCAGGCGGACCTTCGCCAGCAGGCGCCGGAGGTGACGGAACGAGAGGCCCAGGAGGCGGGCCGCGTCAGGCACCGGGAGGTGCCCCTCGACGACCTGGACCAGGATATGGGCTCGTTGCTGCTCTCTCTTGCTCAAGGTGACTCTCCCCCTGTTCATGCTCCCAGGGTGACAGAATCATTGATCTGTAAGGGGGTGACAGAATCATTGAGCTATTACACGCACGCGGAGGAGCGTTGACACCCCCCGGGTCCCGTGCTACGATTTCGTGGGTTTGGCGAGGGGTGAGCGATGTACGCAGTCATCGAGAGCGGCGGCAAGCAGCTCCGGGTGGAGCCGGGACAGGTGGTTGAGGTCGATCGCCTGTCGGACGAGCGCGGCGCCGAGATCACCCTGGGGCGGGTGCTGATGCTGGTGGACGGGGAGCAGGTCACGGTCGGGGTGCCGACCGTCCCCGGAGCCCGCGTGACCGCGACCGTTCTCGGGCACGCGCGGACCCGCAAGCTCCTCGTCGGGAAGTTTCGCCCGAAGAAGCACTACCGGCGCAAGGTCGGGCACCGGCAGCCGTTCAGCCGGGTGCGCGTCGAGCGGATCGACTCGGAGGGGGCGTCCCGTGGCGCATAAGAAGGGCGGCAGCAGTTCGCGCAACGGGCGGGACAGCAACGCCCAGCGGTTGGGCATCAAGCGGTTTGCCGGCCAGGAGGTCACCGCCGGCAGCGTCTTGGTCCGGCAGCGCGGCACCCACTACCTGCCCGGGGTCAATGTGGGGCGGGGGCGAGACGACACGCTGTTTGCCCTCGCCAGCGGCGTCGTCCGGTTCGAGCGGCGCGGGCGCGACCGGCGGCAGATCTCGGTGCAGCCCGCTGGGTCGTAGGGGTCTGCGGCGAACGATGCCCCGGGTCGTCCGGCCCGGGGTTTTTTGATTCTCGACCTCGCGATGTTCATCGACCTCGCCCGCATCCATGTCGAAGCCGGCAACGGCGGAAACGGCTGCGTCGCCTTTCGGCGGGAGAAATTTGTCCCGAAGGGGGGGCCGTCCGGCGGTGACGGCGGCCGGGGCGGGGACGTGATCCTTGTGGCGGATCCCGATCTGAACACCCTGCTGCCGTTTCGCTACCGCCGCGAGTTCCGCGCACCCCGCGGCGCGCACGGAGAGGGGAGCGGGCGCGCCGGGCGCTCGGCGGAGGACCGGTTCATCTCGGTGCCGGTGGGCACGGTGGTGCTCGACGACGCGACGGGAGAGCGCTTGGCGGATCTGGTGGCGCCGGGCCAGCGATTCGTCGCCGCCGGGGGCGGCCGCGGCGGGAGGGGGAACGCGCACTTCGCCACCCCCACGCACCGTGCGCCCCGCGAGGCCGAACCGGGGGGGATCGGCGGGAACCGCTGGCTGCGTCTGGAGTTGCAGCTGCTGGCCGACGTCGGGTTGGTGGGGTTGCCGAACGCGGGGAAATCCTCGCTGCTCGCCCGGATCTCTGCGGCCCGGCCCAAGGTGGCGGACTATCCTTTCACCACGACCGAGCCGATGCTGGGTGTCGTGCCGCTGCCGGACGCGCCGGGGATCGTGGTGGCAGACATCCCCGGGCTGATCGAGGGGGCGCACCGGGGGGTGGGGCTCGGGCACGAATTCCTCCGCCACATCGAACGGACCCGGGTGCTCGTGCACGTCGTCGACCTCGCCGGCGAGAATCCGCGCCTGCAGCTGGAAACCGTGGAGCGGGAGCTGACCCTGCACTCCACGCCCCTGGCAGGCCGCCCGACGATTGTGGCCGGCAACAAGATCGATCTGCCGGAGGCCCGGGCGCGCTGGGCGGCCTTCGCGATCTTCCTGACACGCCGCGGGCAGACCGGGGTGCCGATCTCGGCGGCGACGGGCGAAGGGATCCCGGCGCTCCTCCAGGCCATCACGGCCGTGCTTCGCGCTCACCCCCGGCCGATTCCGGAGGAGGCGCTGCGGGGGGCCGAGAAGTCGGCGGGACGGCCCTTCGTCGAGCACGGGAATTCCGGAGGCGGGCATGAGTAAGATCGGTCTGATGGGGGGGACATTCGATCCGATTCACTACGGCCACCTCGTCACGGCGGGGGAGGCGCGCTGGCAGTTCGGGCTGGCGCAGGTGATCTTCGTCCCCAACCGGCATCCGCCGCACAAGGACGCCCGCGAAGTGTCGGACCCCGAGGACCGCTACCTGATGACGGTTCTGGCCACGGTGACCAACGCGCTCTTCACGGTGTCGCGGATCGAGATCGATCGGTCGGGACCGTCATACGCGATCGACACGATCCGCGAGTTGCGCCGCACGCACCCCGAGGACGACCTCTACTACATCACCGGGGCGGATGCGCTGCAACAGATCCTCCACGGCGAATGGCGCGATACCGACCAACTGCTGGGACTGTGCCAGTTCATCGCCGCGAGCCGGCCGGGTTACGACGTGGACTCGTCGGCGTGGTCGTCGGCCAACCACCGCCTGGGCGAACGGCTTCGCAACGTCCACACGATGGAGATCCCCGCCATGGCCATCAGCAGCACCGACATCCGAGCGCGCGTGCGCGATGGCCGGCCGATCAAGTACCTGCTGCCCGAGGCGGTGGAGGAGTATATCGCCAAACACCGACTGTACGTGGCCGCCCCCGTCAAGGCCCGCCGGCGGGGTTCGTAGTGGTCCCTTACCCCGCAGGGTTCAAGATGACCGGGGCCGCGGCCCGTTCCGCACGGTGAGAGGGGTGCGCATGCGGCGCGAATCCGCGGTGGGGCGTTAGTGGAGTCGAGGAGAAAGGCGTTGCTGGCGGCCAGCGCCGCCGAATCCAAGTTCGCGGAGCACGTCGTGGTCCTGGATGTCCAGGAGCACACGCCGGTGACCGACTTCTTCGTGATCGCCAGCGGCACCAACCGGATCCAGATCAAGGCCATCACCGAGGCGGTGGAGGAGACCCTGCGCGCGGTCGGCGAGCGGCCGAGTCGAGGCGAGGGGCGGGAGGACGGCCGGTGGGTCCTCCTTGATTTCGGCGATGTCGTGGTGCACATCTTCGCGCCCGTGGACCGTCAGTACTATGACCTCGAGCGGCTGTGGGGTGATGCCCCGATCGTGGAACGTTAGCGAGCCCGAGCTCGCCGTCGGCGTTCGCGGCGAATGTCGCCCCAGCTGAGGGCCTCATCCGATCGCCCGGCGATCTCGTTGTCGTCGGGTCTGCGATCCGGTATAATACGGAACGTCGCTGGAGTTCGTCGTGGGGCTGTAGCTCAGCGGGAGAGCGCCTCTTTGGCGTAGAGGAGGCCGTGGGTTCAATTCCCACCAGCTCCACCAACCCCACACCTTCGCGCCCACGCTTCCGAGGACGGACCGCACAGGGCTGCGACCACCGTGCAGCCGTGCAGAGGCGGTGCCGTGTTCCCGGACCGTCGGCGCGACGGGCGTTCTTGTGGCGACATGCGGAGACGAGGGGGGGTGAGCGGAGCATGTGTTTCAACTGCGGATGCAAGATGCCGGACAATCCGATGGGAGTCGGGCACGCTGGGGCCGAGCCGACGGGGAAGTCGATTACGCGCAAGACGTTCGCAGAGGCGGGGAAAGCGATGGAAGAAAGCGCGGACGAGTCCCAGCGGAATGCCCTGGACCTTTTGAAGAAGGTGCTCGGCGAAAAACCCGCGAAGATCGTGAAAGACCCTTCCGGATACGATCGCTACGACGATCCGTAGGGGGATCCTGCTCGTCGGGGGCCTAGGGCTCAACGGGCGTGAGGGTGGAGACCCCCCGGTCGACGACCCGCCTATCGGTGGTCGGTGTGTCGGGGGCGGGGAAATCCACCATCGCCCGCGCGGCCGCTAAGCATCTCCGAGCTCCCTATATCGAGCTGGACGCCATATATCACGGCCCCAACTGGACCCCGATCCCGCTGTCCGAGTTTCGCCGCACGGTCGCCGAACTGGTTGCGGGGGACGGCTGGGTGATCGACGGGAACTACCGGGATGTTCGCGATCTGGTTTGGGCCCGGGCCACGACGGTGGTGTGGGTCGATCCTCCCAGGCCGGTAGTGATGGCGCAGGTGATCTGGAGGTCAATGCTGCGCGCCGCCACCGGGGAAGAGCTCTGGCACGGCAATCGTGAAGACATCCGCGCGTGGCTCGATCCCGAGCACCCCATTCGCTGGGCTTGGCGCACCTATCGCCAGCGGCGTTCGGAGCATGAATCCCTGATGGCGCCGCACTGGGTCCGGCTGCGGTCGCGGGGGGACGCCCGTCGGTGGCTCGATTCGCTGCGGTGAGGCCCGACTCCCCGAAACGCACTTCCCGTCAGGATGCGGCCAGCCGTCCCGAGCGGCCTGTTTTCCCTCACCCTCACCCGCCGCCCCGAGTCGCGAACGCCTCGCGCACTTGGGCGCGGTCCCGAGTCGCGGCGAACCGTTCCGTATCCCGGGCATCGCCCACACGGCTCCCGCCGCCCGGCCGGATGTCCTCGTCGGAGTCCCCGCACGGCGTGTCTAAGGCCACGCGCTCGCGGGCACGATAGGTGACGAGGCCTGTGACGCTTCATGCGGAAGACGACGAACGACACGCGCAGCACAACGCCCGCCCGGAGGTCGCACCCGAGACGGCCGGATAAGGCGCTCGCATTCCTGGCGAGCCTCGCCAGCGAATTCACGGCAGTGCTCAACCTCAACCAACTTGTCGATCGAGTCCTGGAGTCCCTGCGGGCACAGGTGGGGTTCGATTCGTGCACGATCGGGCTCCTCGACGAGCGCGCCGGGGATTGCATCACGGTCGTGGGCGCCGCCGGCCTGCGGGTTGACTTCCGGGGGTTGGTCATTCCTCGGGGGCACGGCCTCCACTGGGCGGTCATGGACGCCGCCGGGCCCCTCTACGTTCCCGATATGCAGGCCGACCTTCGAGTGTTCCGGCGTGACGTTCGGGTGCGATCGGGGATTTACGCACCCCTGATTGTCCACGGCCGGCCGATTGGAGTGTTGAGCGCTCACCGCAGCGCGGTCGCGGCGTTCACCCAGGGCGAGCTTGACCTGCTCACGGTCGTGGCTCGGTATCTGACCGGAGCCTTTGAAGTGGCGCGCCTGCACGAGCAATTCCGCGTGCTCGCCGCGACGGACACGCTGACGGGCCTCTCCAATCGGCGTGCGTTCATCACCCGCCTGGAATCGGAATTGGACCGCAGTCGCCGCGCCGGCCGCTCGTTCAGCCTGGCCTTGGTTGATGTGGACGGGTTCAAAGAGATCAATGATACCTACGGGCATGCCGTCGGGGATGCGGCGCTCATCAAGATCGCCGGCACGTTCAAGCGGAGCATTCGCGCGTACGATCTGGCGGCGCGGTTTGGCGGCGATGAGTTCGTGTTCTTGTTCCCGGATACTGCCGCCACCCTGGGCGAAACCGTTCTCCGTCGGTTGATGCGGCAGGAAATTTCTGTTGGGGAGACAGGAGGCAGCGTCCTGCTCACCCTGTCGTGGGGCATCGCCGCCTGGCCGGATGACAGCGATGACCCGCTGGGACTGATCCGCGCGGCCGACGCCCGGCTGTATGCGAAAAAACGCGAGCAGCCCCATGCTCAACCCGCCAAGGGGCATGGGCCCCAAAAAGGATCTCTGCGGCGTACCCGCCTGCGCCACACGCGGTGATGCAATCCTCAGCCTGATTGGGACGGGACCGTTAGCCAGCCGGAGTGCAGGTCAACGGGCCGCGCCCGCGGAGGCCGCGCCCACCCGTCGCTCCACGGCCGCCGATGATTCCCTGGCGTCTCAGCGCCGTGGGATTCGGGCACACACATTGGTGTGATGGCGATGACAAAACGACGCGGCTATATCGCTCTACTGCTCCTCGGAAGCCTCTTGGTCGGAGGAGTCATCATCGAACTCGTTCGGGGGTCGGCGTTCGGGAAACCTCGGATCTAACCTCACTTTAGACACCCCAATCCGCAGGCCTGCCTCAGCCCGAGCCCCGCGCCCACCTGTTCGCCGAGGTAGCAGGTGACGTCGGTGACGCCCTCCGCACGGCCCAAGGGCAACGCTCGCTGAGCGCCGAAGACTCGAAGGACCAAACGGCGGATTCACCGGCTGGCGAACCGCGAGCATCACGAGCGGCGCGAAGACTTGGAGCTCTGTCGGGGAGTTGTCAAGTAATTGGGGATGAACACTCGCGTACTGCCCGTGCAACGCCTGCCAATACGTGAAGACACGACCGCACTCCGAGATCATCGTACGGCGGCCCTCCGGAGATGCCATGGGGGCCAGGGCCGTCTCGTGTGCCCTGTTCTCTGTCGACGTTCTCCGCTCTCCCGGAGAGCCCCCGCGCCAGCCGGCGTCCTTTCGTGAGTGGTGCCCCGGGGGGGGATGAAGTCCTTGGGCTCCCGCGTCCGAGCAGGGCCGACGTTCTTCCTGCGCGTCTACGCGTTGGTGAGGCGGATCCCACGGGGTCGGGTCACCAGTTACGGGGCGATCGCGCGGGCGCTCGGGGCGCCCCGCGGAGCCCGGACGGTCGGCTGGGCCCTGCGCACGTCCGGGCCGGGGGTGCCGTGGCATCGTGTGGTCAACGCCGGCGGTAAGATCAGCTGGCGTCCGACCGGAGGACCTCGCCGGCAGCGGATGCTCTTGGAGCGCGAGGGCGTGCGGTTCGACCGCGAGGGGCGGATCGATCTGGACGCGTTTGGATGGCGAACCTTGTGAGGCCCGATTCTCAAACTACGCGCCGCGCCGGTAGCGGCCACGTGGGGGAGGTGAATGAACAGTGTCGCGGCAGCGCATCTCGTCGGGGGCTCCGTGGGAGCCTATCGTAGGCTACTCGCGGGCCGTCCGAGTCGGATCGGTCGTGCACGTCTCGGGGACCACCGCGGTCGACACGCAAGGGAAGATCGTCGGGCGGGGCGATCCCTACGCGCAGGCGATCCAAACGCTTCAGAACATCGAGATGGCCCTTCGGCAGGCGGGCGCGGAGATGACGGACGTCGTTCGCACGCGGATGTACGTGACGGACATCGATCACTGGGAGCAGATCGGCCGAGCCCACGCCGAGTTCTTCCGGGAGGTCCGCCCTGCGGCGACATTGGTTGGGGTGACCCGCCTGGTCGATCCGGAGATGTTGGTTGAAATCGAAGTCGAGGCGATTGTCGGCGAACCATCGCTCGTTCCCCCTTAGGTGCCCCCGGACCGGAGGGGTCGCGGCGGCGAGGCCTGATCGGCTCCACCCCCTTTCGCAGCGCGGTCCATCCTCGGGCTCCAAGGTCTAGGATCGTCGACAGGTGGGCATTTTCCTGGAAGAAGGTGATAAGATTGGCGATCGGTGCGCCGGTCTAGACCGGCCCGTGCCGACCCTGTCCATCGCCGAGTCCCGCCGCTCCCACCGCATGGTACGACCGCTCGATGGCGGCTCGAAGGAGAGGAACCCAGACACCGATGCGGATTACCATGCTGCAGTGGGCGGTGGGGCTGTTTTGCGCGCTGATCGGGGCGCTGATGATCACGGTTCCTGAGCAGTTCGACACCCCCGCCTATGCGGCATTCGTTCCACACCTGACCGGGTGGGGGTTGGCGTTCCTCGTGGCCGGGAACGGCCTGCTCGCCGTCGCCATCTTCAGTCCCCGGCGGACGCTGACGATCGTCGGCCACCTGCTGGCCGCCGGTGTCGTGCTCGCTCTCGCCCGGGGTTTCACCGTCCCCGGGATCTGGACCGCGACGTGTCAGTATGCGGTCCTCGGACTGGGAACGGCGATCGCACCGTTCATCCGCGGACCCGGCGGGCCGGAGGAGTGGCGCGGGGGGCGCCATCTGTTCGGCCTGCTGATGGGCCTAGGCGCGATGGCGTCGGGGCTCATGTTCTGGGGGTTCCCACGCCAATTTCTCGCGCCGTTCTACGACGTGGTTCGCCCTCATCTTGCGCTGTATGGGTTGATCTTCGTGGGCGGCGGGGGAGCGCTCGTCTTCGCCCAACTACCCCAGCTCCCTCGGTGGGCCACCAGGGTGCTCTATCCGGTCGGCGGTGGGGCGTTACTCGTTTCTCTCGCAACGACAGCTCTGCCGGCCCGGTACTGGACCGGGATCGTCTATGGCGGCGCATTTGGCCTGCTCCTCGTCCTCCAGCCGTGGATGGGACCGTTACTCTATGCGATCAGGCCGAGTTCGCTTCGCGCGCGGATCGCCTTGGCGCTGGCGGTTGCTGCGGCGGTCCCGCTGATCTTTGCGGTGGGCTTCGTCACCGGAGAGGAAGAGCGGTCGGCAACGCAGCAGGCACTCGTGCTTCAGCAGACGCTCGCGAAGTCGCTGGCCGATCAGATTTCCGACTTCGTCGTCCAACATCGGGCCGCCGCGGTCACCCTGGCCGATTCGCTCAGCCTCTCGGGACTGGATCATGGGGGGGAGGAGGCCCTGCTGCGCGCGGTCGCCGGCGAGTCTCCCGACATCGTGGCGTTCTCCAGCTACGACGCCGCCGGGCAACCACGCGCGCGCAGTGACGGGCGCCCTCTGCACGCCGCCAACGGCCTGCATGTGTTTGAGGCGGCGAGGGAGACCAACGGGCTATCGGTCGATTTCTATGTCTCACCGACGATTCACCAGCTGGTCATGGGGTTTGCGGCCCCGACGCGCTCCTCGGACGGACAATTTTCGGGGGCAGTGCTCGGTACGGTGGAAGCATCCAGCATCGACGACATCCTAAGGAGGGTCAGCACCGACATCGCTGGTGCGAGTTACCTAGTTGACGAGGCGGGCCGCGTGATTGCGTCCGGAGACGCCACCCGGTACCCGCTCCACACGGACCTGTCCGGTGCGCCGCCAGTAACCGAGATGCTCCTGGGCAGTCACCTTCCGGGGTCGCTCATCTACCGCGGCGCGGAAGGCGTGCGTGTGGTTGGGTACGCGCGCCTGGACGATGTCACCTGGGGCGTGGTCGTGGAGCGCCCTCGGGCGGCCGCGCTGGCGGGGGCGGACAGAGTTCGTGAGCGCGCCTTCCAGGTCCACCTGCTCCTGATCGGGCTGGCCGCCCTGGCTGGGATCGTCCTGGCCAGCGCCATCGCCAAGCCCTTGGAGGGGCTCGCCCGGGAGGTCACCCGATTCGACGAAGGGACCAGTCACGATCCGGTTCCCCACAGCGCCGTCGCCGAGGTGCGAGAGCTTTCCACCGCATTCGAGGAGATGCGCACCCGCCTGGCGGCCCGCACGGCGGAGCGCGCACGGGCGGAAGGGGAGCGGGTCGAGGCGCTCGGGCGAGAGCGGCGCCTCTCCAACCACGTCCGCCTGCTGCTCGAATCTGTCACGGAGGGAGTCTACGGCATTGATATGCAGGGGTGCTGCACGTTTATCAACCAGACCGCAGCGAACGTGCTCGGGTATGCTCCCGATGAACTGATCGGCCGGGACATGCACGCCGTGCTGCACCACAGCTTGGCCGATGGCTCACCGTATCCGGTCGAGGCCTGCCCGATCCTTCGGGCGCTCCGGACCGGCCATGCGTGCCGAATCGACAGCGAGGTCTTCTGGCGCCGGGACGGCACGTCGTTTCCCGTCGAGTTCTCATCGGGACCGATCGTGGGGGAGCACGGGCTGGAGGGGGCGGTGGTGGCGTTTGAGGACATCACGGCGCGCCGTCGCAACGAAGCGGCGCTGCAGGCGAGCGAAGAGCGGATCCGCCTGATCATCGAGACGGCCCAGGACGCGTTCGTGGCCACAGATCCCGACGGGTTGATCACCGCTTGGAATGCCCAGGCGGAGGCGACGTTTGGCTGGCCGCGGTCGGAGGCGGTCGGCCGCCGATTGTCCGACACGATCATTCCCCCCCAAGCTCGGGACACACACGAGGGGAGGTTGAAGCAGGTCCTCGCCGCGGGCGGCGTTGCGGTCTTCGACAGGCGGTTTGAGACGACGGCCCTCCACCGCGATGGCCACGAATTCCCCGTCGAGTTTTCGGTCTCCCCCGTGCGGGCGGGCGATGCGTTCAGCTTCAACATCTTTGTCCACGACATCTCCGAGCGCAAGCAGACCGAGCTGGCGTTGCGGGAGCGGGAAGCCCGCATTAGCGCGATCATGGACTCGACGTCCGACGGGATCCTCTTTGTCGGCCTGAACGGTCGGATCCAGACGGCCAACCGCCGGGCGGGAGTGCTCCTGGCACAGCCGCTGGGGTCGACGGCGAAGGGTGATCTGCGGGATCTCCTCGCCTCGGTGGGGGTTGAGCTCGCCGAGTGCGAGACCGTGCTCGACACGATCAAGGCGCTGCGGGAAGGAAGATCGGTCAGCGGGGAGGGTGACCTCGAGTTGTCGGTGACCAAGCGCGTGCTGCACTGGGAGATGCAGCCCACCTGGGGAGCGGGGGGAACGATTGCCGGGTACACCTTGACCCTCCACGACATGACCGAGGAGCGAGAGGTCAGCCGGATGAAGTCCGACTTTGTTTCCTTCGTCACCCACCAGCTGCGTACTCCGCTGTCGGGGATCAAGTGGATGCTGGAACTGGCGGCGGAGACGGAGGCGGCGGAGGACCTCCGCCAATACATCGACGATGCGCGTGCGGCCAATCAGCGGTTGATCCACCTCGTCAACGATCTGTTGGACGTCTCTCGGCTTGAGAGCGGACGCCTCACGCTTACCTCCCAGGAACTGGACCTGACGGAGCTCACCAAGAGCGTCTTGGCCGAACTGGCCCCGATCATCCACGAGAAAGGCCATCGCCTCACGGTCGCCCCGGCCGAGACGCCCCCCCCCGTGCAGGCGGACCCGCAGCTGATGCGGCAGGTGGTGATGAACCTCCTGTCCAACGCCATTAAGTACACACCGGGGCCGGGAGACATCATCCTGCGCGTCGGCCAGGAGAATGGGGGGGTGACCTGGGCGGTCCAGGACAGCGGCATCGGAATCCCCCAGGCCTCGATGTCGAAGTTGTTTGAGAAGTTCTATCGGGCGGACAACGTGGCCATCCTGGAAACCGAAGGCACGGGCCTCGGCCTCTATCTCGTCCGGCTGATCGTGGAGCGGCACGGGGGGCGGATCTGGTGCGAATCGGAAGAGGGTAAGGGGTCGACGTTTCACTTCATGCTGCCGTTTCCGAGGGGGCACTGATGGGAGCTCGACACCGTATCTTGATCGTCGAGGACGATCGGTTCCTCCGGCGGGCCTGCCAAGCCGGCCTCGAACAGCGAGGCTACACCGTGACCACGGCGCAGGATGGGGCGGAGGGCCTTCGGCTCGCGCAGGCGGAACTCCCCGACCTCATCCTGCTCGATCTGCTCATGCCGAAGCTCCCCGGGATCGAGGTGTTGCGGGCCCTCAAGGCCGGGGAGGAGACCCGCGCCATTCCGGTCCTCATCTTGTCCAATTCGTCGCGCGACCTTGATATTAACCTGGTGCAGGAGTTGGGCGCCGTCGGGTCTTTGGTCAAGGCGAACCTGTCGCTGCAGGATCTGGGCGAACGGGTGAAGCGGATCCTGGAGGCCCCCGGGGACGATGCCTGAGGGGACACGGCGCATCCTCATCGTCGAAGACGACCGCTTTCTCCGCAAAGCGGCAGAGGCCGCCCTCCGCCGGCACGGGTTCGCGGTGCTGACGGCCGCGGATGGCGAGGAGGGATTGCGGGTCGCCCGGGCCGAGGTTCCCGACCTCGTCCTCCTTGACCTGATCATGCCCGGCCTCCAGGGCTTCGAAGTGCTGCGGCAGCTGAAAGCGAATGACGCCACTTCCAAAATCCCGGTCATCGTGATGAGCAATCTCAGTCAGGACAACGACATGGAGCAGGCCCTCATCGGCGGCGCGGAAGCCTACCTGATCAAGGCCAACCTGTCCCTCGACGACCTCGTCAAGCGGATCAAAGACCTGTTTGCGGCGAGGGCGGGCTGATGGCGGGCGTGCGGGCGAGCGAACAAGAGCTCAAGGACCTGCTGGTGACGCAGCTGGAGGTCCTCGACGAGGCCGAGTTCGGCAAGGTCCGCGAGCTGGCGGACCGCTTTAAGATCCCCTTCGAGCAGGCCCTGGTCGAGCGGGGCGGCGTGCCGATGCACTTCCTGTTGGAGAGCCTGGGGAAAGCCTGGGGCGTCGGGTTCAAGGAACTGCGGGCATCGGACGTCCGCCCGGACGCCCTCCGGCTGGTGCCGGAGGAGTTTGCGCGGTCCCGCACCCTGCTGCCCTTCGCCGTTCGCGACGGACAGCTCCACGTTGCGATGTGGGATCCGCGCGATCAGCCCGCCATCGACGAGCTGCAGCGCATGGCCTGGATGCGGGTCGTGCCGCACCTGGCGACGGAGACCGCGATTCAGCGCGCGCTCCTCCTCTACAAGGGAGACCTGCACGCCATTCTCGAACGCGCCGTCACCGAGCGGGCGGCGGTCGTGTCTGGCGACGGGGACGACCAAGGGCGCTCGGCGATCACCCTTCTGGACAGCATCCTCGAGTACGCGGTCGTCTCCGAGGCGTCGGACGTCCACATCGAGCCCTACGAACTCGAGGCCTATGTCCGGTACCGGATCGACGGCGCCCTGCACGATGTGCTCAGCCTTCCCAGCAGCGTCATGCCGTCGCTCCTGGCCCGCATCAAGATCCTCAGCGAGATGCGCATCGACGAGAAGCGGGTACCGCAGGACGGCCGGTTCGACGCGACCTTCGGCGGGCTGAAGCTGGATTTCCGGGTCGCGACCATGCCGACGCATTGGGGCGAAAAAGCGGTGATCCGGCTCTTGACCAAGGAGCGGGCGCTGCTGGATCTCGAGGATCTGGGATTCTTGCCCGCCGACCGGGAGATCGTCACGCGGGGCATCAGCCGCCCCTTCGGGTTGATCCTGATCACCGGCCCGACGGGGTCGGGGAAGACGACGACGCTGTACGCGACGCTGACCCGCCTCTTTATCGAACGGCACAACGTCGTGAATATCTCCACGGTGGAAGACCCGGTCGAGTACACGATCCCCCGTGTGAACCAGATCTCGATCAACCCGGTGGCCGGCATGACCTTCGCCTCGGGCCTGCGGGCGCTGCTGCGGCAGGACCCCGACATCATCATGGTGGGCGAGATCCGAGATCGGGAAACGGTTGAGATGGCAATCCGCGCGGCGCTGGTGGGCCGGCTGGTTTTGTCGACCCTGCACACGAACGACGCCACGAGCGCGGTTCCCCGCCTGCTGGACCTGGGGATCGAGCCGTTTCTGATCAATTCCACGCTCGCGCTCGTGATGGCCCAGCGGTTGGTCCGGAAGATCTGCCTCCACTGCCGTCAGAGCGTGCCGCTCGAGCGCGACACCCTCGAGCGGCTGCGGGCCCGGGCCGACTACGAGGAGACGATCCGCATCCTTCAAGCGGAGGGTGTCCTGGGCCATTCGGCCGACCCCCTCTCCGGCCTCCACGTCTTCAAGGGCAAGGGGTGCCCGCAGTGTCTCGGCAGCGGGTACCGGGGGCGGATGGGGGTGTTTGAGCTGTTCGAGGTGACCGACACCATCCGCACGATGATTCTGGAAAGGCGCGACGCCTCGGCGATCCGTAAGGTCGCCATCGCGGGCGGAATGCGGACGATGTTCTGGGACGGCCTGGCCAAGTCGATCATGGGCGAGACGACGATCGAAGAGGTGTTCCGGGTCGCCCTGTAGACGTGCGGCGGTGTTCCGCGCGCGCGCGGTCCCCGTCCAGGGGGCCGCGCGCGCTCTCGGACGGAGGACAACGGCTTCCCGCTGTAATATGCGTAGGGGGTGCCGGCCGCTGGCGGCGGCGCCCACCGACGTGTCGGCTGAGCGAGGAGGGAACCGTGAAAGCGATCCGTGTGCATGCCACTGGAGGGCCTGAGGTGTTGCGCCTCGAGGACCTGCCGACGCCCGAGCCGGGCCGCGGGCAGGCGCTCGTCAAGATCCAGGCGATCGGCGTCAACTACACCGACATCTATTCCCGGGTGGGCTGGTCCAAGGCGTCGCTGCCGTTCACGATTGGCGTCGAAGCCGCGGGGACGGTAGAGGGGGTGGGGCCGGAGGTGTCGGGGATCACCCGAGGCGACCGCGTTGCCTCCACCGGGGCGATGGGCGCGTACGCGGAATATGCCGTGATCCCGGCGTGGCGCCTGGTCAAGCTGCCGGGGGGAACCGAGTTCACCACGGCGGCGGCGGCGATGCTGCAGGGCATGACCGCGCACTACCTCTGCCACAGCACCTACCGGCTCGCCGCCGGTGAGACCGCCCTGGTCCACGCCGCGGCCGGCGGGGTGGGGTTGCTGCTCGTGCAGATGGCGAAGATGCTCGGCGCGCGCGTGATCGGGACCGTGTCCACGCAGGCGAAGGCTCTCCTCGCGCGGGAGGCCGGGGCCGACGACGTCGTTCTGTACACGACGGTCGATTTTGAATCCGAGGTCAAGCGGCTGACGGAGGGAAAGGGCGTCCAGGTCGTCTACGACTCCGTCGGCAAGACGACCTTCGATCAGAGCTTGAACTGCCTGGCGCCCCGGGGTCTGATGGTCCTTTTCGGCCAGGCGAGTGGCCCGGTCCCGCCGGTCGACCCCCAGCGGTTGAACGCGGGGGGATCGCTCTTCCTGACGCGCCCCACGCTCGGGAATTACACTTCCACCGCCGAGGAGCTCAACGACCGCGCCGGCGACGTCTTGAGCTGGGTGGCCTCCGGCCGGCTGAAGCTCCGGATCGACCGCACCTTCCCGCTCGCCCAGGCCGCGGAGGCCCACCGGGCGCTGGCGAGTCGAGGCACTTCCGGAAAACTCTTGCTGCTGCCGGCGTAGCGCGCTCATCGCGGGGCGGCGCCCCGCCGTTGACCCCTATTCCGGCGCTTGCTACAGTAGGGATACTCTACCAGCGCGGGCACCGTTCATCTCATCGCCGCTCCGGCACGTCGGTGGGAGCGGGGCAGGAGACGTATGGGCGAAGGGTACGACCCCAAGCGGCTCGAGCCGATGTGGCAGGCCCGGTGGAAAGCCGACGGGCTGTACCGGACGCCGGATCAGTCGGACCGGCCCAAGCTCTATTTCCTGACCATGTACCCCTATCCGAGCGGTGATCTGCACATCGGTCACTGGTACGTGATGACGGCGTCGGACACCAAGGCGCGATACCTGCGGATGCGTGGGTACAATGTTTTCTTCCCCATCGGGTTCGATGCGTTCGGACTGCCGGCGGAGAATGCCGCGATCCAGCACGGGATCCATCCATATAAGTGGACGATGGCGAACATCGAGCGCATGCGCGGGCAACTGCGGTCGATGGGGGCGATGTTTGACTGGTCCCACGAAGTGGTGACCTGCCTGCCCGAATACTACAAGTGGAACCAATGGTTTTTCCTCAAGTTCTACGAGGCCGGATTGGTCTATCGGGCGCTGGCCGCCGTGGACTGGTGCCCCCACGACAACACGACGTTGGCCCGAGAACAGGTCGTCGGCACCGATCGCGTCTGCGAGCGGTGCGGCACCCCGGTGGTCAAGAAAGACCTGGAGCAGTGGTTCTTCCGGATCACCAAGTACGCGGACGAGTTGCTCGATTTCAGCAAGATGGAGTGGCCGGAGCGCGTGCAGACGCTGCAGCGCAACTGGATCGGCCGGAGCGAAGGCGCGGAGATTACCTACAGCAGCGAGCAAGGGGACCCGATCACCGTCTTCACCACCCGGCCCGACACGCTCTTCGGCGCCACGTTCCTGGTCCTCGCCCCCGAGCACCCGTTGGTCGAGAAGTTGACCACTCCCGACCGCCGGGCCGAGGTGACGGCCTACGTCCACCGGGCGCGGCGACAGTCCGAGATCGAGCGGCTGGCCGAGGACCGGGAAAAGACCGGGGTGTTCATCGGCGCGTACGCCCGGCACCCGTTGACCAACGCGCGGATTCCCATCTACATCGGGGACTACGTCCTGCTGACGTACGGGACGGGGGCGATCCACGCCGTGCCCGCGCACGACAGCCGCGACTTCGTCTTCGCCCGCAAGTACCGGCTGCCCATCCCCGTCGTAATCGCCCCGCCCGACTGGGACGGGAAGGCGTTGGCCGAGGCGTATCAGGGCGAAGGCCCCATGGTCAACTCCGGTCCCTTTGACGGCACGCCGAGCGACGAGGGGCGCCGGCGGATCACCGAGGCGTTGGAGCGGGCCGGCCGGGGTCGGCCCGCCGTGACCTACCGGCTGCGGGACTGGTTGATCAGCCGTCAGCGATACTGGGGCACCCCCATCCCCATGGTCTACTGCCCGGCCTGCGGGACGGTCCCGGTGCCGATCGGCGACCTGCCGGTGTTGTTGCCGGAGGACGCCGAGTTCCTCCCGACCGGCGAATCGCCGCTGAAGCACAGCGCGGCGTTCCGCCACGTGCGCTGCCCCCGCTGTGGAGGAGCGGCGGAGCGAGAAACCGACACCATGGACACCTTTGTCGACTCGTCGTGGTACCAGTACCGGTACCTCAGCCCGCACGATCACGACCGGCCGTTTGACCCGCAGCGAGGCCGGGCGTGGCTGCCGGTCGACCAGTACACCGGCGGAATCGAGCACGCCGTGATGCACCTGCTCTACACGCGCTTCTTCACCAAGGCGATGCGGGACATCGGGATGGTGTCCCTCGACGAGCCGATGCTCCGCCTCTTCAACCAAGGCATCATCCTTGGCCCGGACGGCAACCGGATGAGCAAATCCCGCGGCAACGTGGTCAACCCCGACGACTATGCGGGGACGATGGGGGTGGACACCGTCCGGGCGTACCTGATGTTCATCGGACCGTGGGACGCCGGCGGGCCGTGGAACCCGAAGGGGATTGAGGGACTGCACCGGTTTCTGCACCGCGTCTGGCACCTGGTGGTGGACGAGATCCCGCCGGGCGCGGCGGGACCCGGGGCCGCGTCGGCCGTCCGCCGCGTGGTGCACCAGACGCTGAAGCGGGTGAGCGAGGACCTGGAGGGATTTCGGTTCAACACCGCGCTGGCGGCGTTGATGGAATGCACCAACGCGCTGATGCGGGTGCGGGAGGGCGGCGCGGCGGCGACCCCCGAGTGGGCGGTGGCGATGAAGGCCCTGGTGATGATGCTGGCCCCGTTCGCCCCGCACCTGGCGGAGGAGCTGTGGGCGAAGCTCGGCCAACCCTACAGCGTCCACCTTCAGGCCTGGCCGGCGTGGGACCCCGACGCGGTTCGCGAGGACACCGTCACCCTTGTCCTGCAGGTCAACGGGCGCGTCCGCGACCGGGTGCAGGTGTCGGCGGGGTTGGACGAGGCGCGCCTGCGGGAGACGGCGCTGGCGAGCGAGCGCGTCCGGAAGTTCATCGACGGGATGCAGGTCCAGGATGTGATCGTCGTCCGTGACAAACTCGTGAACGTCGTGGTGCGATAGGGCGACGTCCGAGGGGAGAGGAACTTTTCGCCAGTCCGCTGCGTCTTTCTTGGGTGATGGAGAGGCTGGCCGTGATGGTCCCGATGGCGCGACCTGATGCGGTCCGCGCGGATCGTTATACGCGGGAAGAGCTGGCGCGGTACGATGCGATCATCCAGCGATACGCCCGCCATGTGTACAACATTGCCTACCGCATGGCGGGCAACGAGGCCGACGCGCGGGACCTCTCCCAGGAAGCCTTCCTGCGGGTCTTCCGAGCGCTGCGGCGGGTCGAGCCCGACGCGCCGCTGGAGAGCTGGCTGCATCGGATCGTCAGCAACCTCTACATCGACCTGCTCCGCAAGCGGCCGCGGGCGAGGGTCGAATCGCTCGATGCTCCGATGGAAACCCCGCGCGGCGAGATGGTGCGGGAGTTTCCCGACATCGAGTCGAGCCCCGAGGCCATCATCGAGCGTGAACAGCTGGACGGGGCGATCCAGCGCGCGTTGGGGACCTTGAGCGCGGACCTCCGACTGGTGGTCGTGCTGAGCGATATCGAGGGGCTGGCCTACGAAGAGATCGCCACAATCCTGCACGTGCCCTTGGGGACGGTGAAATCCCGGCTCCATCGCGCGCGGCAGATGCTCCAGCAGCGGCTGCGCCCCTATATGGAAGCGCGCCGGCGGGGATGGGACGGATGAAGATGAACCACCATCGTGTCGGACAACTGCTGTCCGCGTACCTGGACGGCGAGCTCCTCCCCCGCGAGGGGGCGGCGGTGCAGGAACACCTGCTGGAATGTCGGCGCTGCCGCGAGGAGTACGAGCGCCTCCGGACCACCAAGGGCCTGCTCGGCGAACTCCCGCTGGCCGAGCCCCCCGCGGAGTTTTGGCGGGTGGTGCGCGCGCCCGAGGCCGCCGCGGCGCCGCCGCGGCGGATTTCGTGGCGGGTGCCGTTGCTGCTGCGGCCGGCGTGGGCGGTCGCGGCCGTGATCGTGATCCTCGCGCTGGCCCTGATCCCGCTCGTCAAGGGGACGGTCGATCGGCTGCACGCGGCAGAGATTGGGGTCGACCTCTACGTGCGCGAGCACGCGCTGCAGATGAGCACGGAGCCGCTGCCGGATCGCGCCTACCTCGGGGTGGTGACGGGGGACGCGGATCTCGTGCTCGTCGGGGGGTCGACCCATCGCGACGAGGGAGCGCCGTGAACGCCTCGCTGCCTCTGTTCGCCAGGGCCGTGGCTGGCGCGATCCTGCTCGTCCTGGTCGGCGGCGGCCTGAACTTCGCTGCCCAGGCACCGGTGGTGCCGCCCGCCCGGATTCTCCAGATGGCACTGGAGGCCCCTCGGCTCGTGGACTACGAGGGGACCGAGGTGATCACCGCGCTCCGGGCCGGACGCATGGAGACGATCACGGTGGCCGAGTCACACAAGCGCCCCGACCTGTTGCGGATGGAGTACGTGTCCCCCGGGGACCTGGCGGGCCGGCTGATCGTCGACAACGGCACCACCGCCTGGCACTATGAGCCGAGCCTGAATATGGCGTTCGAGGGGCCCACCCTGCAGGGGCAGCTCCTGAGCCGGGACCTCACGCTGCTCCTGCGAAACTACCGTCTCTCCGCCCTCGGCGTCGAGGACGTCATCGGCCGGCAAGCCTACGTGATCGCGCTCGATCCGGTCCACCTGGGGGTGCGGCGCCAGTTGTGGGTGGATCGCTCCACGGGGACGGTCCTCCGCAGCGAAGAGCGAGATCCGTATCGGGGGATCATCCTCAGTTCCTATTTCTCTCGCATCAGCTTCAGCCTGAACCTCCCCGAGGCCTACTTCAAGTTCCGGGTGCCCGCCGGGGCGCACGTGTTCAATTGGATCACGACCGAGGCGGGCTCGATGAGCCCGGCCGCCCTCGAGACGCGGAGTCATTTCCCGGTGCTGATTCCTCCGGTGCTGCCCGAGGGGTACACATTTCGCGGCGGGGCGCTGAGCCGTTTCGGCAGCCTCACCTCGGTGTACCTGCGCTACAGTGACGGCGGCAACCTCATCTCATTCTTCGAGGCGCCGGCCGGATCGATCGGATGGCCCTCCGCGGGCACGCCGATCCAGGTCGCGGGCCGGCCCGCGCGGCTCGTCGATCAAGGGTACTTCCGCGTGCTGATCTGGGAACAGCGCGGTCTCCGGGTGACCGCGGTCGGCACGGTGCCGACCGAGACGCTGGTGACCGTGGCCGGGCAGATCGCCGCGGGAAGAGAACAGGCCCTGGTGCAGGATGTTTCCCGCCGCATCGAGAGCGATCCCGCGACCGTCCGCCGGCTTCGCGGGGAAGGGCTGACCTTCCCGGAGGTGGCCAGGACCGTTCTCCTCTCGCAGCGGCTGGGGGCCGATCTCCCCACGACCGTACGCTACGTTCGCGGAAGCCTGACCACGGACGAACTGGCCAGAAGGCTGGGGATCCCCCCGGCGGCGGTTCAGCGGATCGTCCGACAGGCGGTCGGGGAACTACCGGTCGTCCCCGTGCTTCCGGCCACCCCGCGCTAGCCCCCCCCGCGGGGCGGGCGGCGGAACATTTCCCTCTCCCCGCCACGTTACTGTAACTGATATGCGCAGAATTCCCAGGACAGGGTTTGCTTTGGCCGCCTGCCTCATCGCCGCTGTTGTGGGGACGGGGTCGACCGTCGCCGCCCCCGTGGTGGCGCCCGCCCCGCTGGCCAGGGGGTGGGGGTGGCTCCTCCTATCCGGGACCGCCGCCGCCGTCAACGGGTCGACGCGGACCATCACAGTGGCCGTATCGGGCGAGGGGCGCGCGGAGATCTTTGAGGGGGGAACGGCCTGGCGCCACGAGGCCGTCACGGGCACGCAGGTCGTGCACCTGCTTTCCGAGACCGTCCTGGTTGACGCCGATCGTGGGCCCGTGCCGATCGCCACGATCCGGCCCGGCACCCCGCTCCTCACCTGGGGAGTGGTGCGGCCGGATGCATCGACCTTCGGGCTCACGGTGGTGATGCCGCGGCTGCACGCTCGGGCGTCCGGCGCGAGCCCGGAGCCCACCGGCGTCTCGGGGGTGGTGATTCGCTCCTCGGGACGGATGCTGGAACTGCTCAACCAGGGGGGGGTGCAGAAGAGCGTGATCGTCACCGGAACGACCGCGGTTCACGCCGCCGCCGGCGGAGCAGCGCCGGGGATCTCCCCCGATGATCTGGTGAACGTCGAGGGGACGATCAATTCGGACGGGAGCGTTTCCGCCACCCGCATCGACGTGACCTTGGCGGTCGCCACCGCTGCCCAGGTTTCCGGAGGGGTCGCGCAGCGCTTGGATGACGTGGAAGGGCTGGTCGTGACGGGGGTGCCCGTGGCGGTCTCGGGGGAGACGTTCTTTGTCCGAGGGACCGGCCCGGCAACGTTCAAGCAGTGTGCGCCCGGCCAGGCGGTGACCGTCTACGGCACGCCGATCACCATCGGGAGCCAATCGGTCGGCCTCCGCGCCGCCCTGGTCGTGTTGCGCTAAGGGCCAGGACCCTGCTCCCCGCCCGCCGAACCTGCCGGTGGAGGGATGCGGCGGATGGACGTGGCGGCGCTGCAGGCGCAGATCTCGGCGACATTTGGGGCGAGGGACCGGGCGCGCGGTCCCGACGGGACGTTCCGGCGTCTGGTCGAGGAAGTGGGCGAAGTGGCGAAGGCGATGCGCGCCCGCGACCGGGCCGCGCTGGCGCTGGAGCTCTCCGATGTCGTCGCCTGGACCGTGAGCGTTGCCGTGCTCTGTGGCGTCGATCTCAACGCGGCGCTCGGCCGGTACGAAGCAGGGTGCCCCAGGTGCGGGGCATCCCCCTGCCGCTGTCCCCTCGACCCCGCGGCGCGGTAACGATCAGCGCGCTCCCGTCGGGGTGCGCTCCCCGGCGGGCGTCCCGAACAGCAGCAGCATGTCGCGCACCAGCGAGGCGGCGATGATCGCCGTGCCCCCGCCGGGATCCCACGGTGGGGCGACCTCCACGAGATCCATGCCCACGATGCGGTGCCCCTCGAGCGCGGTCAGGGCCGTCAGGAGCTCCGAGTAGGTGGCCCCATCCGGCTCGGGGTTGCCCGTCCCCGGCGCCACGGACGGGTCGAGCACATCGATGTCGACGGTGAGGTAGAGCGGTTTCTCCCGCAGCGAATCCAGTAGAGGCTGGGGGAGCCGGACCCCCCGAGCGAGATGCAGGCTTCGGCGCCGGGCGAGCGCGAATTCCTCCCGGGTGCCCGCCCGGATCCCCAGTTGCACGAGCGGGACCCCGCCGTCCAGCAGGCGACGCATCACCGTCGCGTGGTGCACCTCCGCCCCCTGGTATTCGCTGCGGAGATCGGTGTGCGCGTCCCACTGGACGACCACCACGTCATGGTGGCGGGCGGTCACCGCCTGGACCCCGCCGAGCGTGATCGTGTGCTCGCCGCCGAGGAGGAACGGGAGCCCGGGCCCGATCGAGCGTCGCACCGCCCGCACCATCGCCGCCGGGTCCAGCGCCTCGACGGCAAGATCGCCGGCGTCGACGAACGCGACCCCTTCCAGGTCGCGATCGAGGAGGGGGTTGTAGGTTTCGATGCTGTCCGAGGCCCCGCGGATCGCGCCGGGTCCCCACCGGCTGCCCCGCCGAAACGACGACCCGACATCGTACGGGACGCCGGTGAGCGTGGGCCCCGCGGATCCGCCAGCGCCGGGGGCGCGCGCGGCGAGGAAGGTCACTCCATCTCGACCTGTTCCCGGAGGTAGGGCGGGAGATCAAAGGCCGCCCGGTGCCCCGACGGCGTATAGTAGCGCAGCCCGGCAATCGCCGCCACCCGTCGGGCGATCTCCTCGGGCGCGATCGCGTGCGGATCCCGGCCCTTCGTGCCGACGGTAAACGACCACAGCACCCCCGGGTAGGTCGTCACGGTCGCGACGTACGTTCGCACCGTCGGGAACGACGGTCGCAGGTGTCGCCGGACCATCCGGATCAACTCCTGCTGGTAAACCGCCGAGCCGGATTGCACCGCCAGCACGCCCTGCGGCGTGAGCCGGTTTGCCACCTGGGCGTAGAACTCCGGGGCGAAGAGGCCGGTGGCGGCCCCCTCGGGGTCGGTCGAATCGATCAGCACGACGTCGAACCGATCGGGGGTTTCCCGGACGTAGGCGATGCCGTCGCCGATGACCAGGGTGGCCCGCGGATCCTCGAAGGCCGCGCCACAGATCGTGCTCAGGTACTGCCGGCTGGCGCGGACGACCGCCGCGTCGATCTCCACCATCGTCGCTCGCTCGATGGGGTGCTTGAGGACTTCCTCCAGCAGCCCTCCGTCGCCGCCGCCGATGATCAGGACGGTCCGGGGCCGGGGGTGCGCGCACAGCGCCGGGTGGGCGAGCATCTCGTGGTAGACGAACTCATCACCTTCAGTGGTTTGCACGGCGCCGTCGAGCACGAGCATTCGCCCGAACCGCGGGCTGTCGTAGATCTCGAGGTGCTGGTAGGGGGTGCGCTCGTCGTGGAGGCACCGGGTGATCTTGAAGGCGGAGGTGATGTCGCTCACCCCCTGATCCACGATCCAGGCGCCGCGCATCAGAGGAGGCCGTTTCGGCCCGGCCAGAACAGGGCGACCGCCACCGCGCATCCGGCCCGTTCCACCGTGTGCTCGGCGCCGGTGACGATCACCTCGTCGAGCGTGATCCCGCGGATGCGAAACCCCTCCTCGACCATGCTGCGCACCGTGGCCTCCGCCGCGGCCAGGGACGAGTGGGCGGTGTGCTCCATGATCACCCCGTATGCCTCCCGCGAGATCCCCACGCCGATCGTTGCGCTGATCAGATCCCCGGGCCTCGTGCTCGCGATGCGCGAGTACACGGCGGGGACGAGCAGGCCCGGCGGGTAGGGTGGGAGCTCGATCACGCGCGCCCCCGGGGGCATGATGCTGGTCACCCGGAGGAAATTGATGTTCGCGACCCCGGCGTCCTGCAGCGCCCGGTCGAACGCGTTGAGCTCGGACGGGCCTTCGCCGTGTCCGGAGACCAGTGAGACGGCTTTGGGTGGCTGCCACATGCCGCTAGATATTCCACCAGGCACGTAGGCTTCCTTTTGCTGTCGCTTCGATGGAATATGGCGGGAGGATTTGCCGAAAACTCCGGGACGCTCGACCGACAAACACGCGGGGGGATTGACATGGTCCGGCCCGCTCCGCATAATGGGCACAATTGAATATAGAGACACGTCCTTCCGAACAGGCAAACCCGAAGCAATTCGGGGACGCAACGCCACGGGACCCTCGCGGTCAGCCGGGCTGCCGAAGAGGACTCTGATGTCGCGACAAGCGCGGGGTCCTTCAGGAGGACCTCGCGTTTGCCTTAGGGGCGCTGGCGGCGTGCCCCGAGGATCGCCGGAAGGGCCAGAGATGCAAGGGGGGGAACGCGTCCCATGGCCATGCTGCGCGTCCTACGGCGTCGGCCGCCGAGCCGGTTGGGCCTCGATCTGAGGGTTCGAGGCGACAGCGGGTTCACGTTCATCGAGCTCATCGTCGCGCTGACCTTGTTCGCCGGGGTCTCCGTGTTTCTGCTACAAGCCTTCATGGACGGGATGACCTACGCGAACCGATCCGATGAGAAGGCCGCGGCGACCAGCATCGCGATGCAGGTGATGGAGCAGATCAAGGCCAGCCCCAATCCCTACACGCTCGTGGGATTCACGGATATCGGACGGACGCCGCTGCCGCTCCCCGCCCCCTATACGGGGATCAACAATCCGACGCCGCACACGTTCCAGGCATCGGTCTCCGTCACCCCCGACAACAACCTGTTCCTGAGCACGGTCACGGTCAACGTGTACCGGCCGCAGGATGCGGACGTCTCCCCGTTGGTGACGCTGTCCACGGTGCTCGATGCGCAGTAGCCTACCACCGAGCGCCGGGGGAGACGCGATGCGACGGGAACGGGGCGTGACCCTCATCGAGTTCGTCGTGATGCTGGCGATTTTGGGGCTGGTCATCGGGGGGATCTACCAGTTCGTGGTCAACGGGACCGTGGCGGCGGGAAAGACGAATAACTTCCTGCAGTCGCAGGCCCAGGTCCGCGCCGCACTGGACAACATCGTCGACGAGTCGCGGTGGGCGTCGGGCGTGACGGCCGGCACCGCCACGGCGGTCACGCTCTCGATCCCGCAGAATACCCCCTTCTCGGCGTCGAGTCCGTACACCGTGACGTTCACCTACGATCCGGTGAACCGGGTCGTGACCCGCCAGCAGAACGCCGGTCCGGCCGTGGCGATGGCCTACCTCGTCGTGGGGCAGGGGGCGTCCACGGGGTTGACGTTCATCTACTTCGACGGCGGCAACAACTCGCTCGGATCGTCGCCCACCGCCGGGCAGCTGAGCAGCATCGCTCGCCTCCGAGCGATCGTGGCCACCACCAGCGGTACGGTCACCCGGAATCTGGCGGGCGATGCGGCGCTCCGCGCCCACCCGTAGCGTGGAGGATCCCTCACCCATGTGCATCCATCGTATGCGGACGGTCCGGCGAGGAGAGCGCGGCCTTGCCATGATGTCCCTCTTGTCCATGATCTTCGTCCTCACGGTCCTCGCGACGCTCGTGCTCTATTTGAGCGGGAAGGAAACGGCGTTGAGCGCCGTCCGCCTCAACGGCGCCGAGAGCCTGTACGTCGCCGAAGGGGGGGCCTTCTCGGGGCGCGCCGCCCTGATGGCCTACATGGGCGCCTACCCGGCGGCCGTGACGTCCGTCGACCCCTCGCTCTCCACGACGACGGCGCTGGGATGGTACGCCGGCGGCACCAAAACCGCCCAGAATCCGTTTGGGGTCCTGGACTATCTCCTGACCGACGGCCAGCGGTTCTCGCTGGGCGCCTCCGCCTCGACGGCGTCGGAGACCTTCCAGGTGAACTGGGGGTTGGGCAACCCGCACCTGAAGCTCCAGACCGGCGCGGCACCGGCCAACCCGGTGGGGGCCGGGGCGTACGCCGCCTCGGTGCAGCTCCAACCGGACCCGCAGCCCGACGCGTCGTGCGCACCATTCAACACCGGGGCCTCCTGCTCGGTGCACCAGCTCGGCACCAACGACTACGAGCTCTTCTATACCTACACGGTGACCAGCGACGGCCAGCTGTCGCCGCGGTTCAAGCGTCGGGTCGTGCTCTCGGGGAACTTCAGCGTCCATCTGTTCGTCCAGACCTTTGCGCTCTACGCCCTCTTCACCGACGTGCAGAACACCCCCACCAACAATCCGATCTGGTTCACCAACAACACGAGCTTCAACGGGCCGGTGCACACCAACGGAGAGTTCCGCTTTGCCTTCTTCCCGACGTTCACGGGGAAGGTGGAGAGCGTGAACGCGAAGGCCTGGTACAACAACGGCGGCAACCCGCTCGAGCTCTCCAACAACGAGAACGTGAACGGCGGCACCCGGGTCGACGCGCCGCTCGTCCCGCCGGATCCGAACCCGCAGGCCGCCACCCCCGCCGCGTTCACCCGCGGGGTGCCGATCATTCCGCTGCCCACCAGTCCGTTCAACCAGCAGGGGGTCGCGGTCGGCCGCAACCCCGCGGACTCCTCCGCGGTGACGACGTCGCAGATCACCTCAGCGATCCCCGAGTTGACGGGATCGGGGTCCGTGCCGAACGGGGTGTACGTTCCGGTCGTCGACGCGAACGGGAACTGCCGGTCCGACGCCGGGGAGCAGATGGCGGGCGGGGTCTACATTCAAGGGAACGTGGATAACATGACGCTGGGCGTGAGCGGCAACACCGCCGTGTACACCCTGACGCAAGGGTCGCACACCACGACGGTCACGGTCGATCGGACGAACAACCAAACGACCGTGAACAGCAACAACTGGATGGCCCCGCCCTCGGGGGGTTCGTGTCCGGGCGCCGCGCCCGGCCCGGCCAGCCGGACCTTTACGGGGGTGCCCAAGGGGTGGCAGGGGCCGGGCAATCCGAACGCCTCCATGATCTTCGTGAACGGCACGGTCAACGGGCTCAGCGGAACGCTTCAGCAGAACGAGCAGACGACGATCGCCGCGGCTGGGACGATCACGATCACGGGGAACATCCAGTACCAGATCCCCCCCAACCCGGCGGACCCGACGTCCAACCCGACGAACGTCCTGGGGATCTACTCGGCGGGCGGCGACATCGTGGTCGGCCCCTCGGCTCCCAACGACCTGATCATCCAGGCGGTGCTGATGGCCGGGAACTCCGGCAACTCCTACAACAGCTCGGTCAACGTCGCGAACTACAGCTCGGGCAGCCCGCGCGGCAGCGTCAACTTGCTCGGCGGGTTGATCGAGAAGTACTACGGTCCCTTCGGCACCTTCAATGCATCCACCGGGACCCAGCAGACCGGGTACGGTCGTGCCTTCACCTACGACACGCGGATGGGTCGCGGGTTCACCCCGCCGTACTTCCCGACGACCGGCCTCTTCGTGATCACCGACGGGACGACGCTGCCGCTGGCAGGGGCCAAGCCGACCTGGCGCGAGGCGACCCCTCCGTAGGGCCCGAACGGTCCTGGAGGATCCCATGAGGCGCTGGCACTCGGAACGCGGGTTTACGATGCTCGAAATGACGGTCGTGATCGTGATCGCGACCATCCTCATCGCCTTGAGTTACACCTCCTGGCAGGGATACACCGCGCAGCAGCGCCTCCGGTTTGGCGCCATGCAGGTGGCCACCGACCTGCGGGAAGCGGAGGAGCGGGCGAAGGCCGAGCGCGCCCAGTACACCATCATGTTTACCGGATCGTCCTCAGGGTACCGCATCCAGCGGACCAGCGGGGGGTTCACCGAGAACGCCTCGCTGCCGACGGGGGTCAGCCCGCAGGCCTCGGACACCGTGACGTTCACTCCCTTCGGACAGCCCGATGCGGCCCACACCGTTACGTTACAGAACGCGGCCGGTACCCGCACGGCATCGATCGATACCGTGGGAGGCATCACTTACCAGGGACCCTGATCAGCCGTTTCGCCTTCCGGCGTCGCGAGGGGCGCCCCCGTTGCTGATCGGGGCGCCCCTCGTGTATAATGGCTTCATTGTAATGTAGCCGCGTATGCTGGAGGTGGATTCTTGACCGAGGTGCGGGTCGGCAAGGATGAGACGCTGGACAGCGCCCTGCGACGGTTCAAGCGTCAGGTCAAGAGGTCCGGAATCCTCACAGACGCGAAGCGGCACGAACACTACGAGAAGCCTAGCGCAAAGCGGCGCCGCCGCGCGGCTCGACGCAAGCGATTCTAGGCCTCAGGCCTCCCTCCATCTGCTCCCGGCGAAGGATCGTTCCGCTCCCGGTGGGGGCGTCGGCGCGGGCACCGGTCGAGCATGCCCGCCGGGTCCTTGCCGTTTGAGCGCGGCGGAAAGGAAAGGAGTGTAGCCGTGCGGCAGCCGGCCCGGAAAGTCAAACGGGCGCACAGCGCCGGCGGGGTGGTGTTCCGCCGGTCGCCGCCGGACGCCGCGGCTGAGGTGCGGATCCTGCTCCTTCAGCACGAGGCCGGCAAGTGGATGCTCCCCAAGGGCACGATTGAAACCGGCGAGACCCCCGAGGCCGTCGCCCTGCGCGAGGTGGCCGAGGAAACGGGGCTGCACAACGTCCGGATCGTCCGCGATCTCGGCGAGGAGCGCTACCTCTTTTTTTGGAAGACCGAGGACACCTATTACGACAAGACCGTGCACTATTACCTAATGGAGTTTCTCGGCGGGGAAGAGACCTGCCCTCAGCGCGAGGAAGGGTTCGTCCGCTGCGACTGGGTATCGGTCGCGGAGGCGCTGGAGCGGATCAAGTACAAAGAGACCCGTGAGGTGGTCCGGAGGGCGGAGGTGGTCCTCTCGGCCGCGGATGTCCCGGCGGCCCCCCCGGGGGTCTATCATGGTCCCGCCTCGTCCTAAGCCCGAGTCCCCACCCGCCTTCATCTTTCCGGAGGGGGCGGCACGCGCGCAGGTGATCGCGCAGACGCTGGAAGGGTACCGTCGCTACCTCAACCCCGGACTGGCCCGGCTCTTTCAGTTTGGCGGCGTGGACACGGTCGAATGGGCGGCCGAAGGCTCTCTGGTGTGGGACATCCACGGCCGCGAGTACATCGACTGCGCATGCGGCCCGGCCATCTTCAACATCGGGCACCGCCATCCGCGGGTGCTGGCGGCGGTGCGTGATCAGCTCGATCGGATTCCGATGTCCGTCCGCACGATGCCGAGCGCCCCCCAGGCGGATCTGGCCCGTCGATTGGCGCAGCTCACCCCCGGCGACCTGCAGTACAGCTTCTTCTGCAACAGCGGGGCGGAGGCCAACGAAGGGGCGATCAAGCTGGCCCGATTGGCGACCGGCCGGACCGGGATCGTGGCGATGGAGGAAGCATTTCACGGCAAGACCCTGGGGGCGCTGTCGGCCACCGGACGGGCCTACTACCGGGACCCCTTCCAGCCGCTCGTGCCGGGGTTCACCCATGTGCCCTTTGGGGATGCGGAGGCGGTGGAGCGGGCGGTCGGCCCGACGACCGCGGCGGTGATGCTCGAGCCGATCCAGGGGGAGGCCGGGGTGATCGTGCCTCCGTCGGGCTACCTCCGCGCGGTGCGGGAGATCTGCGACCGGCGTGGGGTGCTCTTGATCGTCGATGAGATCCAGACCGGCCTGGGCCGAACCGGCCGGTTGTTCTGCGTCGAGCACGAGGGCGTCGTCCCGGACCTCCTGACGCTGGCGAAGGCCCTCGGCGGGGGAGTGATGCCGATCGGCGCATTCATCGGCCGCCCCGCCGTCTGGGAGCGCTTGCGGCGGGATCCGTACATCCATTCCTCGACCTTCGGCGGGAACCCGCTGGCGTGCCGGGCGGCGGTCGCCACCCTCGAGGTGCTGACCGAGGAACGCCTCGCCGATCGCGCCGAGCCGCTGGGCGCGCAGTTCCTCCGCCGGCTGCGCGAGATTCAGGATCGGCACCCCCGGATTGTGAAAGAGGTCCGCGGCCGCGGCCTGATGCTCGGGGTGGAGTTCGCCCACCGCGACTACGCCCTGATGACCTCCGCCGAGGCGGGGCACCGTGGGGTCATCACCTTCTACACGCTCAATAACCCGAACGTGATCCGCATCGCGCCCCCGCTTGTGATCACGCCCGAATTGATCGACCGGGCCGCCGAGGGGATTGACGGAGCGGTCGCGGAGGCCGAACGCCTGCTGGGCTCGGTCGCGGCGGCCGCCGACAGCGGATCGTGATGCGCGCCGACGAGGTCCGGGAGGCCTTCCTCCGCTACTTTGAGGGCCAAGGACACACCCGGGTCCCCAGCGCCTCGCTCATCCCGGCGGGGGATCCGACGTTGCTCTTCACCAACGCCGGGATGGTCCAGTTCAAGGACGCGTTCTTGGGTTTGGAGCGTCGATCCTACCGGCGCGCCACCACCGTCCAGAAGTGTATGCGGGTCAGCGGGAAGCACAACGACCTGGAGAACGTGGGCCCGTCCCCCCGGCACCACACCTTCTTCGAGATGCTCGGCAACTTCAGCTTCGGCGACTACTTCAAGCACGACGCCGCGCGGTTCGCCTGGGAACTGACGACCGGCGACCTGCGGATCCCCGCCGACCGCCTGGTGCCGACGGTGCTGGAAGGGGACGACGAGGCGGCGGCGGCGTGGGCCGCGCTCGGCGTCCCGCGGGAACGGATCGTGGCGATGGGGGAGGCGACGAACTTTTGGATGATGGGCGACGTGGGACCCTGCGGCCCCACGAGCGAGCTGCACTACGACTGGGGTCCCGCGGCGTGCACCTGCGGCCGGCCCGACTGCGGCGTCGCCCTCGACAACGGGTGCGGTCGATGGTTGGAGTTCTGGAACCTGGTGTTCATGCAGTTCGACCAGGCGGCCGACGGGACGCGGACGCCGCTGCCGCAGCCGGGGGTCGACACGGGGATGGGGCTGGAGCGGATCGTGTCGATCATCCAGGGGGTCCGGAGCAACTACGACACCGATCTGTTCCTGCCGCTCCTGGACGGCATTCAGCGGTTGCTCGCCCACACGGACGCGGAACGCGCCGCCCAGGCCGTGGCGTACCGGGTCCTCGCCGACCACGGCCGCGCGATGACGTTCCTCGTCGCCGACGGCGTCGTCCCCGACAACGAAGGCCGGGGCTACGTCCTGCGCATGATCATGCGCCGCGCCATCCGGTTCGCCAGGCGGGCCGGAGCCTCCGGCTCGTTCCTGGGGGGGCTGGCCGATCTCGTCATCGCGACGATGCGCGGGGCCTATCCGGAACTCGTGGGCCACGCCCCCTTTATCCGCGAGGCGCTGACCGCCGAGGAGGATCGGTTCCAGCAGACCTTGGACGCGGGTCTGGGCCGGCTCGATGACCTGATCGCGGACACCCGGCGCCGGGGCGCGGCCGTCCTCCCGGGAGCGGAGGTCTTTCGGCTGTACGATACCTACGGCTTCCCGCCCGATCTCACCCGCGATGTTGCGCGCGAGCAGGGGATCGAGATCGACGAGGCCGGATTCACCGCCGAACGGGCCCGGCAGCAGGAACGCTCGCGCGCCTCGCCGGCGTTCCAGTCCGATGGGACCGAGCGCGCCGCCTACGCGGCGTTGCGGGACGGGGGCGCCGCAAGTGAGTTTCTCGGGTACGACGCGCTCGGTGCGGCAGGGCGGGTGCTGGCCCTCCTCCGCGCCGGCGCCCGCGTTCCCGCCGCCGGGGCAGGGGAGGCCGTGGAGGTGGTCTGCGATCGGACCCCCTTCTACCCCGAGTCCGGCGGGCAGGTGGGCGACGCCGGCGAGATCCGCACGCCGCGCGGCGTGGTGGAGGTGACGGACACGCAGCGTCCGGTTCCGGGGCTCGTGGTCCACCACGGCCGGGTGGTTCGCGGGGAGGTGAAGGAGGGGGAGACCGCAGAGCTCCGTGTGGACGCCCGCCGCCGTCACGACATCATGCGCAACCATACCGCCACCCACCTCCTGCACCGCGCCCTGCGAGAGATCCTGGGCGAGCATGCCCGCCAGGCCGGATCGCTGGTCGCCCCCGACCGCCTGCGGTTCGACTTCCTCCACCTCCGGCCGGTGTCCCCCGCGGAGCGCGAGCGGGTCGAGGCGCGGGTCAACGAGCAGGTGCTCGCGGCCCTCCCGGTCCGGACGGACGTGATGGCCTACCGGGAGGCGGTGGCGACCGGGGCGATGGCCCTCTTCAATGAAAAGTACGGGGATCGGGTGCGGGTGGTGAGCATCGACGGCTACAGCCGGGAGTTGTGCGGGGGCACGCACGTCGGCACCACCGCGGAGATCGGCCTGTTCTTGATCGCGTCGGAGTCATCGGTGGGCAGCGGGGTCCGCCGCATCGAGGCCCTGACGGGCCGCGCGGCGGCGGCGCGGGCACACGGGGATCAGGAGATGCTCCGGGCCGCGGCCGAGGCGTTGCGGGTGGCGGTGCCGGAAGTCCCGGAGCGGGTCCGGCACCTCATCGACCGCGTCCGCACCCTGGAGCACGAGGCCCAATCGACTCACGCCCGAGCGACGGTGCCGGACCTCGAGACGCTGGTGCGGGACGCCCCACAGGTCCAGGGCGTCGCCGTAGTGGGGCTCGCCAGCCGGGGAGCGGATCAGGCGGCGCTGCGCTCGCTCGGCGATCGCGTCAAGGCACGGCTGCGTGCCGGGGTGGTCGTGGCGGCGTCCGCCGGGGCCGACCGGGTCGATGTCGTGGTGATGGCGACCCCCGACGCGGTGGCGCGCGGCGCTCAGGCCGGCAGGGTGATGGCGGTGCTCAACCGGCGGCTGGGGACCCGTGGCGGCGGACGTCCCGAACTGGCCCAGGGAGGCGGAGGGGATCCTGCCGCCCTCGACGCGGTGATGGCGGACCTGCCGGCCGTCGTGCGCGAGGCGCTGGTGGCCGGGGGGTAGACCGCCGATGAGCCGGGTGCTGGGGCTGGATTTGGGAACGCGCCGGATCGGGGTGGCGCTCAGCGACCCCACCGGAACCGTGGCGGCCCCGCTGCAGACGATCGCGCACGCGGCGCTGCACAAGGACCTGGCGGAGGCCGCGGCCCTGGCCAGGGCCTACGCCGTGGACCGCATCGTCATCGGATGGCCGCGCAACATGGACGGCAGCGTCGGCCCCGCGGCGCGCCGGGCGGAGGCGTTTGCTCGGGCGCTCCGCCGGCTGGTCGGAGTCCCCGTCGATCTCTGGGATGAGCGTCTGTCGACGGCCGCCGCGGAACGGGCGCTGATCGAGTCGAACGCCCGGCGCGACCACCGGCGCGCGGTACGAGACCGGGTTGCGGCGGCGTTGATCGTCCAGGCCTACCTCGAGGCCCGGCCGTGGGAGAAGGAGAAGGCGACGGCTCTTCCCACCCCCGAACGCTCGGAAGGGCGGCGGGGGTCCGGGGTCGGTCCCGCCGACGAGCCCGCTAGCTGACGACCGGACGCGGGGTGCTGGTTCCGATCCGCAGGGTGAGGCGTTCCTCGGTCGACTCGACGACTTCGAGCGGAAACCCATCGATCATCCTGCCGTCGATGCTGCCGATGGCCAACCCCTCGGTGACGAGCTCGATGACCGCTTTTGATCCGGCGTACGAACGCAGTTTGACGCTGGCGACCCCTTTGATCTGGGAGAGCGCCGCCATAAACTTCGTCGCCTGCAGGAACGAATGGATCGGACTGACCACGATTTCCCCGTGGTGTTGTGGCAGCGGATCGCGGACGCCCCCCGCGTCCGTCTCGGGCGCCGGCGTCTCCTCGGCGCCGGCGGAAGGCTGGTCGACCTGGTCGGGCAATTCGGAGAGCGCCTCCAGCGGTTCGATCTCCGGCTCGGGCCCGACGTCGCCCCGGAGCCCTCGCATCAGGCGGTTGAGCACGGGGAGGGTCTCGCGTTGCAGTTCCAACCGAAGGCGCGTCAGCGCCTGCAGCGATTCCATCTGCTTCTTGACCAGCGTCTCCAGGCCCCGCGAGACTCCTTCGCGATCGACGATGAAGGTTTCGAGCTTGGCGGCGATGCCGGCCACGTACTGTTCGGCGCTCTTCTTCACCTCATCCACTTCATGATTGGTCTCTTCGACGAGGCGGTCGGACTCGACACGCAGCCGAGCCAGCTGTTCCGCCGCGGCGTGCTCGGCGGCCTGCAGCTGTTCCTGGGCCGAGGCACGCGCGCGGGCCAGGGCATCCTCGGCGGCGGCGCGGGCGGCCCGGGCGATCTCCTCCGCCTCCGCCTTCGCCGCGGCGGTCGTCCGCTCGGCGGCCTGCAATTGTTCCTGGGCCGAGGCGCGCGCGCGGGCCAGGGCGTCCTCGGCGGCGGCGCGGGCGGCCCGAGCGGTCTCCTCCGCCTCCGCCTTCGCCGCGGCGGTCGTCCGCTCGGCGGCCTGCAATTGTTCCTGGGCCGAGGCGCGGGCGCGGGCCAGGGCGTCCTCGGCGGCGGCGCGGGCGGCCTGAGCGATCTCCTCCGCCTCCGCCTTCGCCGCGGCGGTCACCCGCTCGGCGGCGTGTGCCTGCGCCTCCGCGGATTCACGCGCGTGCCGGAGCGTCTCCGCTGCGGCCGTGCGTGCCGACTGTGCGGTCTCTTCCGCGGCCGCCTTGGCTGCGGCCATGGTCTGCGCGGCGGCGGCCTTCGCCGCGACCGCCGTTTCCTCGGCCGCGGCTCTCGCGGACTGAATGATCTGCTCGGTCGCGCGCTCGGCGTCCGCGAGCGCGCGGGCGATCACCCCTTCCTGCTCTTGATACACGACGATCATCTGCTGCGCGTCGGCGGCCTGCTGTTGCAGCTGTTGCACTTTGGCGGTGGCTTCCTTGAGGGAGGTCTGGGCGGCCCCGGCCTGCCGCTGGAGTTCCTGGGCTTTGGCCGCCGCCTCACGGATCGACGTCTGAAGCACGTCGCGGCTGCGGGCGGCATTGCTCGGTCCGTTCTGCGGTGTTCCCATCCCCGCAACCTCCTCAACCCGGTCCGGCTTCGGGCATCTTCCTAAATAATTGCACGCGCCAAAGTAAGGCCCAACCGGTGCGGCGCCTATAGTCTCCTATGCCCACAACATCCCCCGGATAGACGCAATTCCACGGCAGTCGGGGGAGAGGTTTGGGGAGATTTACGCGGGGTTGGAAACCTGCACGGATCATCCCTCCAGGCTTCGGGGAATTCCTTGACAACCAACACGCCGTGTGTTTAACTCACAGTGCTGTCGCACTGATCGTAAAGAGTTTGACGAGCGGTTTATCGCTCCGTACAAGGGCAAACCCAGAGAGATCTGGGGGCGCAAAACCACGGGACAGGCCAGCGAAGAGCTGGCAAGTCAGCCGGGTTGCCGGAGAGCAACTGGAGACCTCCCGTGGCACGTGTCTGGCGGGAGGTCGTTGTATTTCATCGCCCCCTCCCGCCCTTTTATCGGTGTGGATCTGGCATTCATCAGAGGGAGGGGGACGATGGTCAGCACCAGAACGGCTCGCGTAGCCGCGGTCGTAAAGGACCCCCGCACGGATGCTCCCCACGATCCAGACCCCGATCAGCTACTGTTGCTCGAAAAGTTTCGACGGTACCGCCGCACCGAAGACACGGCCCTCCAACAGGAGCTGGTGTGCCACTACCTCCCCCTGGCGAAACGGATCGCGCGGCGGTACGTGCGCGTCGGGGTCCCGCTCGATGATCTCACCCAGATCGGCACCATCGGGTTGATGAATGCCGTGAGCTCCTTTGACCCCGCGCGCGGGGTCAAGTTTGAGGCGTACGCGTATCATCACATCGCCGGCGAGATCCGCCATTATCTCCGGGACTCGGTGGAGCCGGTCCGCGCTCCGCGTTGGGTGCGTAAGCTGTACGGCGAGCTGACCCAAGCGGTCGCCGAGCTGCGGCAGTCGTTGGGCCGGACGCCGACGCTCGCGGAGATCGCCGCGCGCATGAACCTGACGGAGACGGGCGTGCTCGAGATCCTGCGCGCGCACAACCGGTCGCGGGTGCACTCGATCAGCGAGCTCGTGGACCGCCAGGAGACGCAGCGCGATATGATCGCCCACCAGCGCTACATCTCGTTCCAGCTGCCGGTGGAAGATCGGATCATCCTCCTGAAGGCGGTGGAGCGCCTGGCCGATCTGCAGCGGAAAGTCGTCTACTACCTGTTCTACCAGGACCTCACGCAGAGCGAGGTGGCAAAACGGTTGGGGGTCTCTCAGCGGCACGTCTCGCGCGTTCTCGCCGCGGCGCTGAAGCGCTTGGCCACCCATCTCAAAACGAGTGAAGTCGACCACGCCATGGAACCGGCGCCCGAGGAGGTACGACAGCCGTGAAGACGTCCGACGATCTGCCGATCTATCCCATCCGCACCGTCGCCTCGCTCTCCGGAGTGGACGCGCGGCGCCTCCGGAGTTGGGAGGTGGAATACCAGCTCCTGCGCCCCGCCCGCACCAAAGGCGGGCACCGGCTGTACTCGACGCGAGATCTGCGGATGGTGCAGGCGATTCGGCGGCTGGTCGAGGAGGAGGGGATGAGCCTCCAGGGCGTGCGCGCCTGGCTCGCGGCGCAGCCCGACCAAGGCGAAGCCGAGGGCGCCTCCTCGGCCCGATCCCGAACCCCCGAGCCGGCCGGGGCGGGCGGGGCGACCCCCGCCGGGAGGCGCGGTGAATGAGAAAGGCCCGGGAGGTCCTCGGGGCGATGGTGGCGGGGACCGATGGGATCTTGGCGGCGGTGCTGATCGGCATGGATGGGGTGCCGATCGAGATGCTGAAATTGGAGACCGGATTCCCCGTGGAGAGCGCGGGTCAGGATGTCGTCACCGCGGCGAAGCTCTTCATGTACATGTGCCGCAAGGTCGAAGGGGGGACGTTTGACCACATGATGATGAGCTGTGAACGATTCACGGTGCTGGCCGCGATGCCCGGCCCGGACCACTGCGTGGCACTCTTTTTGAGCAGCAAGGGAAACGTGGGGAAGGCCCGGGTGCAGTTCCGCAGGTACCTGCCGGAACTCACGGGCGCGGCACAACTGGCCGCGGGGTAGGGGAATGGATGCGCGTGAGGAGGGTGGTGACACGGTGACAACCGCAACCGCAAATCTCAAGGAAGTGTTGGCGGACCTCACCAAGAAGCCCGGCGTCATCGCCGCGCTGGTCGTGAGCCGCGATGGGTTTGTGATCGAGGGCCTGACGTCGGAGGAGGAGCTGGACATGGATGCCCTCGGGGCGCTGACGAGCAGCGCGCTCATCGGCTGGGAATCGATCGGCGCGGACATGTCCACGGGCGGCCCGCAGATGCTGCTCGTGGAGTTTGAATCCGGGCCGATCTCGGTCTCTCCGGTGGCCGGCGACGCCGTGCTCGTCGTGATGGGCAACCGGCTCTGCAACCTGGGCCGGATGCGGATCGAGGCGACCCGGGTCCGCGAGGCCGTCGCTGCGTGCCTGTAGGCACCCCCCGCAGCACCCGGGCGAGTGAGGACTCCGCCCTCCCCAGCGGGACCGCTGGACAGCTGGCCGTCTATCGAGAGGCGCTGCGCCTGGCCGAGCGCGACGTCGCCCTCGACGTCGCGGTGTGGTTTCATGCCGGACAGTCGCACCGCGCCGCCGGAGAGGTCGACAGCGCGGTAGCGTGCTTCAAGAAGGTGATCGAGCTCGCCCCCGACGACGCGTTCGCCTACTGGGAACTGGTTGACCTCTACCTGAAGCAAGGCGCCCCGCCCGCGGCGGTGATGGTGCTCAGCACGCTGGGGGAGCGGTTGGCGGACTCCCAGCAGTGGGCGGGGGCGATCGCCGCCTGGACCCGTGCGAGCGAGCTGACCCCCGACGACGCCGACGTGTTGGCCGCCCTGCACGATGCCTACACCAAAGCGGGAAAGCCCCAGGAAGCCCGGAAGATCCAGTCGGTCCTCCAGACGCTCAAGCCGGCCGCCCCGCCCGCGAAGCCCGCGCCCCCGCCGGCTCCCGCCGCGCCGTCCGCGAAGGCTGCGGCCCCGCCGCCGCCCGCCGCCCCGGTTCCGCCCCCGCCGAGTTCCCCGGCCGCGGAGGCGCCGCGCACCGACGTCCCGGGTGGGGCGCCCGCGCGTCCCGCCTCGGGCGAGCCGCCGGTCGGCCCCCGCGCCGGACAGCCCGGCGCGGTAAAGTGGACCCGCGAGACGCGGCTCGGCGAGATCTGTCTGAGTCACGGGTGGCTGAGCGAGGAACAGGTGCGGCAGGCCGTCGACATTCAGCGCCAGAGCAACGCGCGGATCGGTCGGATCCTCGTCGACATGGGGGCGATCACCGAACAGCAGCTCTCGCAGGCGCTCGCCGAGCAGTGGCGGCTCCGGTACACCGATCTGGCCGACGTTGTGGTGGACGCGGAAGTCGCGCGGTTGATCCCCTCCTACCTGGCCCGCCGCCACGGGGTGGTCGCCATCGGGCGCGAGGGCAACCGCCTGGTGGCGGCGATGTCCGATCCGTCGAACGTGGTGGCGATCGACGACATTCGCCTCCTGACCGGGTTGGAGGTCGAGGTGGTGGTCTCGAGCGCCGTCGACATCGCGCGCACCCAAGGGTTGGTGTACGGCGGGGGCGGCGATATCGAGGAGGTGTTCCGCTCGGGGATCGAGACCGAGATCGACGACGACTCGCGGAGCGAGGAGGCGAGCCTCGAACAACTCCGCACCGCCGTCGACGAAGCGCCGATCATCCGGGCGGTCAACCAGATCTTGAACTCGGCGATCCAGGCCGGGGCCAGCGACATCCACATCGAGCCCCACCGCAACGACGTCAAGGTCCGGCTGCGGATCGACGGCGTGCTCCAGGACATCATGTCCCCCCCGAAGTCCGTGCAGGCGCCGCTGATCTCGCGGATCAAGATCCTCGCGGACATGGACATCGCGGAGCGCCGGCTCCCCCAGGACGGGCACATCCACCTGCGTGCGGAGGGCAAGGAGTACGATCTCCGGGTGAGCTCGCTGCCGACGGTGCTGGGCGAGAAGATCGTCCTCCGTCTGCTCGACCAGTCCAGCACGAAGGTGCAGCTCAACGATATCGGGTTCGACGGCCCGCTGCTGGAGCTCTGGGAGGGCCTGATCACGAAGCCGTACGGGATGATCCTGGTCACGGGCCCAACCGGGAGCGGCAAGACGACGACGCTGTACACGTCGCTGGCGCGGATCAACACTCCCGAGCGGAACATCGTCAGCGTTGAGAACCCGGTGGAGTATCAGATCCCGCGCGTGAACCAGGTGCAGGTCAATCCCAAGGTGGGGCTGACGTTTGCGAGCGGGCTAAGGACCATCCTGCGCCAAGACCCGGACGTCGTGCTGATCGGGGAGATCCGGGATCGGGAGACGGCGGAGATCGCCGTCCAGGCCTCGATGACGGGGCACCTTGTGCTCAGCACGATCCACACCAACGACGCGCCCGGCGCCGTCGTCCGGCTGCGGGACATGGGGATCGAGCCCTTTCTCATCACCTCGTCGTTGATCGGCGTGCTGGCCCAGCGGCTGGTGCGGGTGCTCTGCCCGAAATGCAAGGAGGCCTACGTCCCCCCCGTGGACGCCCTGCACCGCCTGGGGCTGGACCCCGTGAAGGCGAAGGACGTCCACCTCTACCGGGGTCGGGGCTGCGACCACTGCCGGAAGACCGGCTACAAGGGCCGGATTGGCGTGTTCGAGCTCATGGTGATGACCGACCCGCTCAGGACCTTGGCCGTGACCGGCGCGCCCACCGAGAAGCTGCGGGCTGGGGCGATCGCGGAGGGGATGCGCACCCTCAAGGACGACGCGGTTCAAAAAGTGTTGGAGGGGATCACCTCCTTCGAAGAGATGCTGCGGGTGGTGTTCGTCAGCGGGGTGTAGGCGATCAGCGGACCCCCGCGGGGAAAGGTGTCGGATCCACGTCCGATTCCCTGGCGATTCGGGGAATACTTGACATAGACTGACCGGCACTCAGGGTCGCACGTGTTCACCTCGACGATCGGTGGGTGACCGCGGGGTTCTGCAGACGGGCGTTCGCAACGGAGGCGGTCGATGGATTACGAAGATATGGAAGCGACGATCCTGAAGGGGTTTGTTCGGGATCGACAACTGATCACCATCGCGCTCAACGAGGGGTTCACCCCGGAGCTGCTGCCCTCGCCCGTCGCCCGGCGCCTGTGCAACGCCCTGATCGATCTCTACCTGTCCCGCGGCGGCGAAGCGATCACCGAGGTGACGGTGCGGAGCCACCTGGAGAACCGGGGGGTCCTGAACGCCGAGATGGAGCACTACCTCCGGGCGGTGACGTCGATGCGCCCCCCGGACGCCGGCCGGCTGATGTCGTTCGTCGAATCCCTCCGCAACCGCGACAGCCGGGAGCGACTGCAGACGCTGCACGATCAACTCGGGAGTTTTCTCGGCGGGAGCGAGGACGTCCACGGCGACCTCGTGCAGTTCACCACCGAGATGATGCAGAAGCTGATCGACCTGCAGAAGCAGCGGGTCCGCCGCCGCCTGGGGCCGGTGACGAACGTCCTGACGTCCCTGATCGAGGATTCCGCGCGGTTGGCCGGCCACGAGGGATTGCTCGGGTTCTCCATCAGCCCGTTCGACCGTCTCAACGCTCTGCTCTCGGGCATGCGGCGCGGGTTCTACTACGGGTTGGCCGGCGCGCCGCGGCGCGGGAAGAGCAACTTCGCGCTCGAGCTGGCGACGTACGTCGCCGGGAACCACCACGTCCCGGTGCTGTACTACTCGTGGGAGCAGACGTCGCGGGTCCTGGGCGCGCGGCTGCTGGCCAAGGAGGCCGGGATCGATCCCGCCACCATCCTGGCGGGGGGGAAGCCCGGCGGCGAGCCGATCGCCCCCCAGCTGATGGCGGCGCAGGAGCGGATGGCGCGGTTCGCCCCGTACGTGTTTCTTGTCGAGGGCGGCCGCCAGGACACCCTCAGCCGCATCCGGACCCACGTCTACAACGTGATGCAGGAGTTCCAGACCAGCGATGTCGTCATCTTCCTGGACTACCTGCAGAAGATTCCGCTCGAGGAGTACATCGAGGACTGGAAGGCGCGCAACGATCTCGTCTCCACGGCCCTGGCGGAGATGAGCCTGGAGCTCAACTGCCCGATCTTCGCCATCTCCCCCCTGGACAAGGAGGGGTGCCGGCTCGACGAGCGCCCGGCGGAGGATGACGCGGAGTATTCCGAGTACGAGCGTCCCACCATGCACCACAGCATGGGCAGCGGCGATCTCGAGTACGACCTCGACGTGGCGATGGTGCTGGCCAAGGATTGGAAGGCCACCAAGGAGCTCCACGAGTACCTGGAGTCGCACGCGAAATCGGAGAACCTCGATCCGGAGACGCTGCCGCAGATCGACATCGTGAACCTCTTCGTGGACAAGAACCGCGACGCGCCGGCCAGCGCGTCGTACATCGTGCAGTACGCGTTCTTCGTCACCCTGAACAAGTTCGTCGAACTGGACTACAAGCTGGAGAAGGAGTTCCGGGCCGACTATCGCGGGTTTGCCAAGCTCCAGCAGTTCCATGAGTACCTCGTGGAGACCGGGCTCTTGAAGAAGGGCGAGCCCGCGCGCGCATGAGGATCAGCCCGCGGGACGCAAGTTCCGCGCAGCGGTAGGGCGGAGGGAGCAGAGTGGCGACGACGTCACGGCGGCGGAAACTTCTGGGGGAGGTACTGGTCGAGGCCGGGCTCATCACCCCCGAACAGCTCGCGGAGGCGGTGGACCTCCAGAAGCAGGGGAAGGAGCGCCTGGGGCGGGTGCTCCTGGGGATGGGGGTGGGCAGCGAAAAGGACATCGCCAAGGCGATCGCCAAGCAGCTCGGCCTCGAGTTCATCGACCTCGACGACTACATCCCCGAAGAGGAGGCCCTGCTCGCGCTCCCGGAGCACCTGGCCCGGCGCCATCAGCTGATCCCGCTGGCGATGGTCGACGGCCGGCTGCGGTTGGGGATGGTCGACCCGCTGGACGTCCTGGCGCTGGACGACGTGCGCCGTCAGATGGGGTGCGAGCTCGAGCCGGTGGTCATCGCCTACGACGGGTTCACGCGGGTGCTGAACCAGTACCCCGCGTTGGACGAGGGCGTCAAGGCGATGATCCAGGAGATCAAGACCGAGTCCGACGACGAGATGGGGCTCGACAGCCTGCGCAAACTCGTCGACGAGGCCCCGGTGGTGCGCCTGGTCAGCAGCATCATCCTGCAGGCGGTGCGGCAGCGGGCGAGCGACATCCACATCGAGGCGCAGGAGCAGCGCGTGCGGGTGCGCTACCGGATCGACGGGGCCCTCTACAACGTCATGACGCCGCCCAAGCACATCCAGAACGCCATTATCTCCCGGGTGAAGATCATGGCGGACATGGACATCGCCGAGCGGCGGCTGCCCCAGGACGGCCGGATCCAGCTGAAGGTGGAGAACCGCGAGATCGATCTCCGCGTCAGCACCATCCCCACGGTCTACGGCGAGAAGGTGGTGATGCGGATCCTGGACAAGAGCCAGACCGTCGTCGGCATCGAGAAGGTCGGGCTGCTGGCGGACAACCGCCAGCGCTTCGAGACGATGATCACGAAGCCCCACGGGATCGTGCTGCTGACCGGGCCCACCGGGAGCGGAAAGACGACGACGCTGTACACGATCCTGAACAAGCTCAACTCGACGGAGACCAACATCATCACGATCGAGGATCCCGTGGAGTACCAGATGAGCGGGATCAACCAGGTGCAGGTGAACCCGAAGGCGGGGCTGAGCTTCGCCAACGGGCTGCGGTCGTTCCTGCGGCAGGATCCGGACATCATCATGGTCGGGGAGATCCGCGACGAGGAGACGGCGCGGATCGCGATTCACGCGGCGCTGACCGGCCACCTCGTGCTGAGCACCCTGCACACCAACGACGCCCCGGGCGCGGTGACCCGACTCGTCGACATGGGGATCGAGCCGTTCCTGGTGGCCTCCTCCGTGGTCGGGGTGATCGCCCAGCGCCTGGTGCGGACGCTGTGCGACCGGTGCAAGCAGGTCTACACGCCGCCGCCGGAGGTGCT
This sequence comes from bacterium, assembly GCA_035307765.1. Taxonomy (NCBI): domain Bacteria; species bacterium. The sequence goes on from DATGHU010000023.1 coordinate 129,812, forward strand.
GGCACGCCTCGGCGCCTCGATGATCGCCGCCGACGGGCAGGTCCCGATCTACCGGCCGGTCGGATGCGAGCACTGCAACAAGATCGGCTACCGGGGACGGACCGGCATCTTCGAGATCATGGTGTGCGACGAAACGATCAAGACCCTCATCACCAAAGAGGCGTCGTTCACCGAGATCCGGGAAGCGGCCATCCGCAACGGGATGTGGACGCTCGCCGAGGACGGTCTGGAGAAGGTCGTCCTGGGGATCACCAGTCCGGAAGAAGTGCTCGACGTCGTGTTCGTCGATGACTGAGCGCACACTCATCACGGAGACCAACCAATCGACGGGGGGATCGGGATGCACATCAACGAGCTGCTGAAGGAAACCACCGACGCCCAGGCCAGCGACCTGCATCTGACGGCCGGGCGGAAGCCGACGATCCGGGTGTGGGGGAAGCTGCAGCCCCTCGAACACCGGGAGGTGCTGACGCCGGAGGACACCTCCCAGCTGGCGTACAGCATGCTCAACGCGTTCCAGAAGCAGAAATTCGAGAAAACCTGGGAGCTCGATCTCTCCTACGGCGTCCAGGGGTTGGGGCGGTTCCGCGTCAACCTGTACCGGCAGCGGGGCGCCACCGGTATCGCCATGCGGTCGATCCCATCCTCGATTCCGGCGATCGATGATCTGAACCTCCCGCCGATCCTGAAGGACCTGGCGCGCAAGGCGCGGGGGTTGATCCTCGTCACCGGGCCGACCGGGCACGGGAAGAGCACCGCGCTCGCCGCGATGATCGACGCGATCAACACCGAGCGGGCCGCCCACATCGTGACGGTGGAGGACCCGATCGAGTACATCCACGAGCACAAGAAGAGCATCGTCAACCAGCGCGAGCTGGGGTTCGACACCCAGAGCTTCCCCAACGCGCTCCGTGGGGTGCTGCGCGAGGACCCGAACGTCGTGATGGTCGGCGAGATGCGGGACTTGGAGACCATCGGTGCCGCGTTGACCATCGCCGAGACCGGCCACCTCGTGTTCGCGACGCTGCACACGGCGAACGCCGCGCAGAGCATCGACCGAATCGTCGACGTGTTCCCCCCCTACCAGCAGCAGCAGATCCGGATCCAGCTGGCCTCGGTTATCGAGGCGGTGCTCTCGCAGCAGCTGCTCACCAACGCGCGGTACCTGGCGAAGGGGGCGGCCCGGATGGACGGGCAGCGGCGGGTGGCGGCGGCGACGACCACTCTCCAGCGGACGTGGCCGGCCTTGGAGGAGATCGGGCGTGTGCCCGCCATGGAGATCATGATCGCGACCCCCGCCATCCGGAACCTAATCCGCGAGGCCAAGACCCACCAGATCGAATCGGCCCTCCAGACCGGGGCGCAGTATGGGATGCAGACGATGGATATGGCGCTGGCCGATCTCTACCGGCGGCGGCTGGTCAGCGCCGAGGACGCGATCGCGCGCGCCATCCACCCCGACGAATTGCGCAAGCTGATTGCCTGAGCGCCGCGGGGCTGCCGCGGCGTCCGGGCACCAAAGATGCGACTGACCAACGGAGGGTAGAGGCAATGGCGGTCTATGAGTACACCGCCCGGGACACCACCGGGAAGGTTCTGGCGGGGGCGATCGAGGCCGAGAGCGACGCCACCGTGACGCAGAAGCTGCGGGAGATGGGGTTCTTCATCACCAACCTGCACCGCAAGACGGAGCCGGTGGGGGTGGAGGAGTACATCGCCCGCTTCCGCGGGATCGGGCTGAAGGACCTGGCCATCTTCAGCCGGCAGTTCTCCACGATGGTCAACGCCGGCCTGTCCCTGGTGCGGACCCTCACCATTCTCGAGGAGCAGACCACGCAGAAGCAGCTGCGGGAGGTCATCGGGGAGATCCGGGGCGACATCGAGGGCGGGGCGACGCTGAGCAACGCGCTGGCCAAGCACCCGCGGGCGTTCAGCAACCTCTACGTCAACATGGTCAAGGCGGGCGAAGCGGGCGGCGTCCTCGACGAGGTGCTGATCCGGCTGGCGAACTTCCTGGAGAAGGAGCTGGCGCTGCGGCAGAAGATCAAGTCCGCGACCACGTACCCGGTCCTGCTGGCGTGCGCGGCGCTGTCGGCGCTGCTGTTCATGACCGTCGTGATCATCCCGCAGTTCGCGACGTTCTTCAAAGAGCTGGGGTCCAACGCCGCGCTCCCGCTGCCGACCCAGATCGCCATGGGCGTGAGCCAGTTGATCCGGCACTACTGGTACGTGCTCGTCGTGGGGATCGTGGGGCTGCTGTGGGTCCTGCGGGCGTACGTGCGGACCCCGAGCGGGAAGGCCGCCTACGACCGGGTGAAGCTGCGGCTGCCGATCCTGGGGCCGGTGAACAAGAAGATCGTCATCGCTCGGTTCAGCCGGACGTTCGGGACCCTGGTGGCGAGCGGGGTGCCGATCATGCAGGCGCTGGAGGTGGTGGGCAAGGCGATCGACAACGTCGTGATCGCCACGGCCGTGGACGCGGTGCGGACCAGCATCCGGGAGGGGGAGAGCATCGCCATCCCGCTGCAGGCGAGCGGCATGTTTCCGCCGATGGTGGTGCAGATGGTGAAGGTGGGGGAGGAGACGGGGTCGCTCGAGACCATGCTGACGAAGGTGGCGGACTTCTACGATTCCGAGATCGAGAACACGGTGGCCAGCCTGACCTCGATCCTCGAGCCCATCCTGATCGTGGGCATGGGGGTCGTGATCGGGGCGATGCTGATCTCGCTGTACCTGCCGATCTTCAACCTGGCGCTCTCCGTCAAGTGAGGGGAGTGCAAGGGCGGGCCGCGCCCTCGCGACGCGCGGCCCTTTCTTTTTTTCACCGGGGCGGCTTTGGCTTTCCGAGAACGTCGGCCGGATTTCAATGATCAGCGGCGATGGGTGGCCGCACTTCCCACCTCCGCCGCCTGGGTTGAGCAACTGCCAGCGTGGGTTTTGCACGGGCTTGTTGGAGATTGAGCCGGTGGCAGTCCACGCGTCCCCCGGGCCGAGGCGGCCCTCGGTGCAACCAACGTTGCCGTGGCGAGCAAGAATCGGCCCGTCGGGGGATTCCAATGGCTAGGGTTCCTCCGCTCGCCCCTGCCGCGTCCGCGGCGAGGACCCTCACTGATGCGTGTAGCGTATCTCGGCGCTGGGCGCAAACCCTGAGCGCCAACCCGCTCATAGCCCTCGGCGGGATCCTTGTTCTTGCCGCCGGACTCCGCTTCTCGCTGCTCGGCCAGAGGAGTCTTTGGTCCGATGAGATGTTTGTGGTGTGGCTCGTCCGGTTCAAGTGGGAGGCGATGTTTTCCACTATCAGGACCGTCGATTTCCATCCGCCACTGTACTATGCACTGATGAAGGTTTGGGTTGGTCTCACCGGCGTCGGCGAGGCCCCCCTCCGGATCCCCTCGGCCTGCTCGAGCCTCGTATCGGTGGGCTTAACCTATGCCTTGATGCGAAAGGTGTCCTCCCCATCGATCAGCCTGCTCAGCGCTTTTGCCGTCGCGGTCTCTCCATTCGGGATCATGGCCGGGCAAGAGGCCAGGATGTACCCGCTGTTGGGCGTGTTTGTTCTCGCCTCCACACTCGCCCTGGTGGTGAGCATCGAACGCGGTACGGTATTCCGCTGGGGCACCTATGTGTTGTTCGCGGTCTTGATGGCGTACACGCACTACTTCGGGTTTCTGGTCCTTCTCGCTCACGGCTGTTGGGTCGGCGGCTGGAAGCGACCCCAGCTACGAGCGTGGCTCGCGAGCATCGGGGTCACCGTTCTTTCCTACATCCCGTGGATTCCCTCGCTCTGGTACCAGGTCGCGGGTTCGCAAGGCCTGTCGGCCGCGCCGGCCTCCTGGGCGAGTCCAGTCGACCTGCTTGGCTTGTTTGCCTTCGGGGGTTCGCTCTTCGGGACGGCTGGCTACTTCTCCGCGAGTTCGCTAAGCCTGCTCGAGCGGCTCATCGTCATCCTGCCGTTCCTCGTGATCCTGTGGCGGGGTGCGATGTCGCTCCGATCCGACCGGAGTGGTTTGGCCCTTCTGGCATTGCCGCCTGTCGTGACGATCGGTGTGGCGTTCGCGTTTTCACTCGCGAAGCCCGTCTTTCTTCCCCGATGGTTCTCGTTTCTAGTTCCTTTCTACGCAATGTTTCTCGCCCAGGGCACGTTCGATGTGGCGGAGCAGGTCGACGCGCAGCCGCGGCAGGCGCTCGCGCTCTTCACGGCCGCCCTCTTGCTCTATAGCGTGCCGGTTCTGGATCGGTACTATTTCGACCCCACCGCCCGTCCCTTCCGGTGGCGTGCCGCTGCTTCTTTGGTGAGGGGTCTCGTCGAGCCGGGGGATTTCTTCGTGTACGTCGATACCCCCGCCGAGCAAACGTTCACATACTACCTTCGAGAGCCACATCCATCGGTCACCCTGGTGCCAATCGGGCGGTCCCTTCGAGATCCGTCGACGATCCCGAATCTCGTGGCTCGGTACCGTCGGGTATGGCTTATCGTCAATGGTCCGATGAGCGCGATCATGCGGCAGCGAATATTTGCCTCGCTCGCCTCAACATTTCGAATTACCGGTCACCGCAATCTATCCGGTGCGGAGGTCTATCTTTTCGATAGACAACCGCTCCCGCCCCACGAAGGCTCAAAGGTCGGGTCCGACAGGTAGGCAGCCGCCCCCCCGTTTCCGGAGCTTGCCGCATCTGCCTAGGTTTGACGCGGTCGCCCCATGGGGTTGGCAAGCTTGACTCGTCCAGCATCTCGTCACTCCGAGGCATCGCTCGTTGACCCCCGTGCCCATCTGTGCAAATGGCGTGAGTCTGGCGACCCGGGCTTGCGCCAGGGCCCACCCGATGACCGCATGCGGCAGTCCCCGTTCGGTCCTCCGCTCGACGCCGATTTCGGACGAAGAATTCCATATCATTCGATGAGAGGTTTCATTCGGAATAATGGGGGGGTCGGCGTCGTGATTTCGAATCACTCAGACACAATCTGCTTGCAGGGGCGAAACAAGAGTCCGGGAGGGATCTATCGTGTGTTCATGGTTTCGCGGGGCGCGGGATGATCGGGAACGTGGCTTTACGCTGATGGAACTCGTTGTCGTGCTGTCGATCCTGAGCATTCTCCTAGCGCTGGCGGTGCCCCGCTATCTCGCCGCGGAAAAGAAGGCCTACAAGGCCGAGGCGGACAATATCCTTCAGGAAGCGAAAACTCTCGAGTGGGTGTATTATCAGCAATACAACTCATTCACGAACGATATCACCGCGCTCGGGGTGCAGATGCCGGGCAAAGCGCATTGGTTTACCCCAGATCTTGGGAGCAGCACCGCGACCCAAGCGAGTATCGTGATGTCCGGCGCCGTTCCCCCGATCGGTTCCACGGACAGCATATGGGTCACCGTTTCCTCGGACGGATCATCGAGCGGGGGTTCAAGCTTTTGATGGTCACACTTATTAAGAGGTACTCGAGCACCCGTTTTGGGCGCTGAGCGGATAGGGAGGAGACAACACTCCCAACACGTAACGTAGGGGCGTTTCGCTTCCCCGAACCAATTTCCCGCAAATTCGCAGTGTTCATGCTCGCAACCTGCCGATATTTCTTGCCGCGTTTTGCGTCGCGCTCAAGTCCGGCCCCCATGCATTTGGGGTATATAGGCAAGTAAACCTTCCTCGAAGTTCGGGCAGACCTGACGGAGGTTTCTTGCTGATGGCGCGGCATACTCCGGACGACGTCCAGTCAGGGACATTCAAGACCGGGTATTGGCGGCATGAGACTCCTCGTCTCCCGACTGGGTTTCGCCGGAATCGAGCGGAACGGCTTTTCGTTCCACGAGACTTGGACTGCCGGGGTCACGCAACTCGGTGCGCGGGAGATTTGGCCTCGCCATCTGCTCTTGTGGAAGATTGCTTCTCGGCCCTGCCCCCAAGCGCACCTTCGACGACGCATCGTGACGGCGCGCCTGGGCCAAGTGTGCCCGCGTGCGCTCGTGAGCCGAGAATTAGATCTTGCGGGCGCCTCGGCGTTCATGCCAACCGGGTTTCATGAAAAGAATTGGGGATCGTCCGTGCGACCGGCGCGGCGGAGATGCAGTGAATTCACCCACATCGCTGAATCGCAAAGGGCGGTTTCTTGGGGCGTTCTGGGTCTACGTGGGATGTTCGATTCTCTTCTTCGGCCTGCCTATTCTGCGCCACCCCTCCCAATACTATCTCGGTCGACTGGGTGCTGATCCAACAACCTTCATCTGGTACATGGCCTGGTGGCCGTACGCGTTAGTGCACGGGCTCAACCCGTTCATGACGCATCACATTTGGGCACCGACGGGGATCGACCTTGCGCGGACTACGTCCGTTCCTGGGGCCAGCCTGTTCATCTCGCCGATCACCGCGAGCCTGGGGCCGATCGTGGCCTATAACATGCTGATGCTCGTGGCTTTGCCGTTGGCCGCGTGGACGGCATTCCTGCTATGCTGGTACCTCACCAACGCGTTCTGGCCGGCGCTTTTGGCCGGCTATCTCTTTGGATTCTCTTCATATCAACTCGGCCATCTCTTTGGCGGGCACATGAACCTCGTTCTCATTTTCCTCGTCCCGGTGCTCGTCTATCTCGTGCTCCTTCGCCTCGACAATCACGTGAGTTCGTCTCGGTTCGTCTGCGTGACGGCACTTGCTCTTGTTCTGCAATTCAGCATTTCGCTCGAGGTTTTTGCCACGGCGACCCTGTTTGGAGGGGCGGCTCTTCTTCTGGTCATCATCTTCACGCCGCGTGCAAACCGGCAACCGATCTTCGAGGTGGGCGTGCTCGTGGCGATTGCCTACGCGTTGGCCGCTCTTGTGGTGAGCCCATCCCTTTACCGCTTTTTCACGGGGGGATTCTTGGGCGGCCCTGTATTTTCGCCCGCGACGTTTTCGAGCGACGCCCTCAATATCCTGATCCCCACGCCGATTAGCCTTGCCAGTCATTTCCTTTCCACGGGGAACAAAATCTTCTCCGGTAACCTGAGCGAGGGTACGGCCTACTTGGGGCTTCCGCTCACCGCTGTCATCGTTGCATTTGGTGTGGCGCGCTGGCGTACGCGGACCGGGAAGCTGTTGGTGGCGATCGTCGCGGCGATCGGGGTCGCCTCGTTAGGGCCGGTGCTGCACGTCGGAGGACGCACCTGGGTTCAGATGCCCTGGGCGCTCTTTCTGCATGTTCCGATACTCAATGTCGCCCTCCCCGTGCGGTTTATGGGCCTTGCGGTGTTGCCGATCGCTGTCATCGTCGCCCTCTGGCTGGCGGCGGCGGGACCGCACAGATGGGTCAAGTGGACGCTGGCCACCCTTAGCGTAATGGCCCTGTTGCCCAACGTCTGGAACTTCGCCTGGGCGCAGCGCGTCGACACTCCGCCATTCTTTCTGGGGAAACTCTATCGGGAATACATTCCTGCGGGGAGCACCGTGCTGGTGATCCCCTTTGATGGATTGGGCAATGCGATGCTTTGGCAGGCACAAAGCGGCATGTATTTCCGCTCGGCTGCGGGGAACGTGGGGTTTGTCCCCAAAGAGGCTGCCAGTTGGCCGATCCTGGACACCTTCGCATGTGCGACGTTGATCCCTGAGCGTGCGATTCAGCTCAAAGCGTTTCTCGCGGCCGGCCAGATCCAGACCATTGTGGTCGACGACCGGGTGCCTGGCCCTTGGCCGGCGCTGTTCGGCGTGCTGCGGACGGCGCCCGTTCGCGTAGGCGGCGTCGTCGTCTACCGAGTGCCAGCGTCCATTCTCGCGACATATCGCAACCTCACCCCGATTGACATGGTGCGGAGAGTTGCCGTTGACCAATTCTCTGCGCTCATCTCGGCCGCCGACCAATACGTCGCGAGGGGGTTGCCTTTGTCCGAGCTGAGTCTCCACAGGTTGGAGCAACTAGGGCTCCTGCCGAATTGGGGGTGTTCGGCGTCTGGCTCCAATACCCCGGGAACCCGGTTTTGGCAACACAGCGCGCTCTGGGCCGGCCCGCGGGAGGACGGGAGAATTGGGCTGGCCGTCATCGGTTCCTCCCAGGTGCTGGGGGGTGTCGTGTCTCGGTACGGGATCTCCGCAGACACCGTGTACTTTCCCTACCCGACAAGATTCTCCAACGACGTCCCCGCCAACGCCTCTGGGCCGCTCTTGATGGAGTTTACCCGCGCCAAGCTCCACCGGACAGCGACAGAACCGGGCCGCACGAGCGAGCGTTGAGGTCTTAACCCATGAGGACTTGGGTATTTTAAGATTCGAGCAGTGCGGTCTGCCCAAGGCAGGGAGAGCATGTGTGCGATTGGACGGTCCCTTAGTTTTGCGAAGTCCAAGGAGCAGGGGGTTTACCCTCATCGAGCTGGTCGTTGTGCTCGCGATTCTGGGTATTCTCATAGTCCTCGCGCTGCCCAGGTACTTGTCGGCGACAAAGAAAGGCTACAAGGCCGAAGCTCAGAACATCCTCCAGGAAATCAAGAGCTTGGAGTGGGCCTACTATCAACAAAACTCCTCATTTGACATCACCCCCACGGCGGCATCGGTAGGACTGGTGATGCCCAATGGGGCTCATTGGAGCACCCCCTCCATCAGCGGGACGGGATCGGCCATCACGATTACGATGAGCGGCACCCTCTCCCCGCTCGGCGGCACCGATAGTATCTGGATCACGTTGTCGAATGACGGGTCGTCCGGGGGCGGGTCGACATATTAGCGATTTCATGCCATCCGGTCTAGCCCCCGCGCCTTTTGGGT
>DATGHU010000024.1 GCA_035307765.1 bacterium
GTCCTCGGCCTCCCGGGTCAGGCAGTACAGGCCGATGATCATGTCCTGGGTGGGCATGGTGACCGGCTTGCCGTCGGCGGGCTTGAGGATGTTGTTGGTGGACAGCATCAGGATCCGGGCCTCGGCCTGGGCCTCAGCCGACAGCGGCAGGTGCACGGCCATCTGGTCGCCGTCGAAGTCGGCGTTGAACGCGGTGCAGACCAGCGGGTGGATCTGGATCGCCTTGCCTTCGACCAGCTGCGGCTCGAAGGCCTGGATGCCGAGCCGGTGCAGCGTCGGCGCGCGGTTGAGCAGCACCGGGTGCTCGGTGATGACCTCCTCCAGCACGTCCCAGACCACCGGCCTGGCGCGCTCCACCATCCGCTTGGCCGACTTGATGTTCTGCGCGTGGCTCAGGTCGACCAGCCGCTTCATGACGAACGGCTTGAACAGCTCCAGCGCCATCTCCTTGGGAAGACCGCACTGGTGCAGCTTGAGCTTCGGACCGACGACGATCACCGAACGCCCGGAGTAGTCCACCCGCTTGCCGAGCAGGTTCTGGCGGAACCGCCCCTGCTTGCCCTTCAGCATGTCGGACAGCGACTTGAGCGGCCGGTTGTTCGGCCCCGTGACGGGCCGGCCGCGGCGGCCGTTGTCGATCAGCGCGTCCACGGCCTCCTGCAGCATCCGCTTCTCGTTGCGCACGATGATCTCGGGCGCGCCGAGGTCCAGGAGGCGCTTGAGGCGGTTGTTGCGGTTGATGACGCGCCGGTAGAGGTCGTTGAGGTCGCTCGTTGCGAACCGGCCGCCGTCTAACTGCACCATCGGGCGGAGGTCCGGCGGAATCACGGGGACCACGTCCAGGATCATCCAATTCGGGCTGTTGCCGCTCTTCCGGAAGGCCTCCACGACTTCGAGCCGCTTGAGGATCTTCAGCCGCTTCTGGCCGCCAGCGGTCTTGAGTTCCGCGCGCAGCTTCTTGGCGGTCTGGTCGAGATTCAGCTTATGCAGCAGTTCCTTGATCGCCTCGGCGCCGATACCGACGCGGAACCCGGCGCCGTGCTTGTCCCGCAGTTCGCGGAAGTCGGCCTCGGTGAGGAGCTGGCCCCGGCTGAGCCCTTTGATCGTCCCGGGGTCGGTGACGACGTAGGCCGCAAAGTACACGACCCGCTCGAGCGCGCGGGGGGAGATGTCGAGCAGCAGACCGATCCGGCTCGGGACGCCCTTGAGGTACCAGATGTGGCACACCGGCGCGGCGAGCTCGATATGGCCCATCCGCTCCCGGCGCACCTTGGTCCGGGTGACTTCCACCCCGCACCGGTCGCAGGTGATCCCCTTGAACCGGATGCGCTTGTACTTGCCGCAGTGGCACTCCCAGTCCTTGGTCGGCCCAAAGATGCGCTCGCAGAACAGGCCGTCGCGCTCGGGCTTGAGCGTCCGGTAGTTGAGCGTCTCTGGCTTCTTCACCTCACCGCGCGACCGCTGCCGGATCTGGTCCGGCGAGGCCAGCGCGATTTTGACCGCGTTGAAGTTGTTGACGTCCTGCATGATCTTTCGTATGCCTCCCACATCATGCATTTCTGCCCACGAGCCATACCTTTACAAACCGGGACGGGGGGATTCGCCGGGATTTCCATTTGGGTCCCCCCCGACTGCCCTCAGTATACACTTGATACACTTGACCACTTTCCATTTGGAAGGTTCCAGTAAATAGATGACACTTTGATTCGGGGTGCCGGCGAGACGGGTTCGGACCGGGGGTGTGATCGTGGGTGGCGAATCGGGCACGAGAGGGGTACACGTCGGGCTCATGTAATAGGAGACCGTGCCTGGGCTCAAATGAGACAGGTCTCACGGCGCGCAGCGTTCTCGTGTCGTCCCCGTAGAGGCGGTGGGGAGCGAGTCCGAGGAGGTACGTCGCCTCGCGGAATCCTCTGGACTCGGTATCGATGCCCTCCTGGAACACCTTAGGAGACGGCACCCCTAAGCAACAAATTGTTGGCTAGGACCACAGCCCCCATAGAATCGGCTTACAGTCATAGGCGGTGTTCTATGCCGGGCGTTCGCGCAAAGGCAGGGTTACCGTGGCCGGTCAACGGTACCTACGTCTGCGACAAGTGCCGCACGAAACTGATCGGCAGGGCCGGCGTGATCGCGACGCGTTGCGCGGCTCTCCGTGGCGACCAGGGCCGGTCCTGCAACTGTGCCTATTTTGTTCTCGCCGAAGACCCTCGCCCCGTTGACGGTTCGACCGGCTCGTCGTCCCATAAGTCCTGCCGCGTCGAGTAACTCGACCGCGATCGGTGATCATGGCGAGTCCGGATCCGTCCTTCTTTCGCGTCCAGCTGGGTAGTCCGTAGTCGGCGCAGTAGCATAGAGGAACACGGGTACTGCCCGCACTGCGCTCGCGCGCTGTTCAAGGTTATCGGGCGGAGTTTCTAGCTCGGACGGACCGCGGGGCAGGAGCCCCGGGGTCGAAAGGGACGCCGGATGAAGATTCACCGAGGCCGCATCGCCCAATACAGGCACGATCAGCTTCTGCGGCAGTATCTCAAGCAGAACCTCACCGAGATCTTCCGGCAGAAAGAGCTGATTATCGACGGAAAGGTGAAGACACAGATCGTCACCCTGGATCTTCCCACGCTCAAGTTCGGAGAGGAATCGCAGTTTCTGGCCCAGGGGGCCGGCCGCGGGGGCGGGGCCGGCGGAGGAACGGACCAGATCCAGGCGCTGGGAGGGCTCGTGGGGGGCGATCACCACGGGAAGGAACTGCACGTCGAGCTGGATTTCGACGAGTTCGTCAAGCTGGCTCAGGAGGTGCTCCTCGAGGAACTTCGCCTCCCAACATGTCATGAGCCCGCCTGCAGCGGGGAGGTGGAGAGCCAGGACCTCCCGGAGCTCGATGATCTCGACCGGATCGGGCTGCACTCGGACCTGAACCTGGAGGAGACGATGGTCCAGAGCCTCCTGCGCAATGCCCGCGAGCGGTCGGTCCTGGATTACGATGTCGATGTGCAGCAGGACGCCTGGTATTTTATCGAGGATCCGGCGACCCTCCAGAACACCCGGTCGGTGGAGATCTACGTTCTCGACATCTCCGGCTCGATGGGGGGAGAATACCTCTCCCTCGTCCGCAAGACGATTTTCATCCTCTGGCACTACCTCGAGCACCGGTACCCCACGAACCTCCGCCGGTACGTCGTGTTTCAGGACGTGGCGGAGGAGAAACCCCGCGACGAGTTCTTCTGCATGGAGTCCAGCGGCGGGACGCACATCAGCACCGGGTTCGAGAAGGCGGCGCAACTGCTCGAGGGCGTGACGGAGTATGACAAGTTCCTCTTCATGTTCACGGACGGGGACACGAGTTCCGGGGACTTTGGCCTGGCCAAAAAGCGGTACGATGAGGCGCTGGCGGCGTTCGACCTCGTGAGCTACGGCCACGTGAACCCCGGGGGCCGCGGGATCGGCGGGTTCAGCGCGTACGTCCAGGAGGCCGCCACGACGCGCGAGGGCTCCGTGTTCGCCAACCTCGTCGACCTCGAGACGATCCGGGGGGCGATCAAGGACTTCCTCTCGTTCTTCGATACCCGCGCCACCCGGCGTCACGCCGGGGCATCCCCGTAGCGAAAGCCTTCGGAGCGAGCCCGGCCACGAAGTTCGTGTTCCCGATGAAGTTTACCCGGCTGCTCCAGCCGTTTGTGAACCGACCAGCACGGAACTCCGTGAAGCGACAGCCGAGCCAATTGCCGGGATCGTGGAGACCGCGAAGATGACCCTCGAGCGGACGCCGCCGGAGCTCGCGGCCGATATCGTCGACCGCGGGATCGTCATGGCCGGCGGCGGGTCGCCGTTCCGCGGCCTCGACCGGCTGCTCGCCGAGGAGACCGGGATGCCGGTAACGCTCCCCGATGATCCGCTGGGCACCGTCGCGCTGGGGATCGTAAGGGCGCTCGAGGAGCTCGAGATCCTGAAGAAGGTGCGCATCGCGAGGAAGACGTCTTAGAGGGTGCTATGTTATTCGACGCTCGGGCGAGCCCTGGGAACTTTCCGGATGTCGCGCGGCGATGACCCAGAATTGCGATACGAACGATCTTGGGCGGTGTCGCTGGCGCTTACCCCGCGTAGTTTGCTCGTCCGTCCCGTCCTGCGGCGGGAATTAGGCGCTCCCTTCTGCCTTTATCCGGCGCTGAGATGGGATTCGGAGCGTGTCCAACCACAGCGAGTAGTGCGGCGTCGAAGAAGAGGGGGAGCCGATGTCGCTGGAGGTCGGAAGCGCCGATGCGGGCCTCCGGCGGGCCGATCATACGCATCGACCCGGGCACCTGGCCCGGGCCGCTGCGGTGCTCCTCGGGACCACGGGCCTCCTTACGACCCCTTGTCGGCGGAGACCGGCTCGCGGTTCTTCTCGAAGACGACCTGGCCGTCCCGGGCGTCCAGGGTGATCTCGTCGCCCTGGCTGAACTTGCCCCGGAGCATGTCGTCGGAGAGCGGATCCTCTACCAGGCGCTGGATCGCCCGCCGGAGCGGCCGTGCCCCGTACTGGGGGTCGTACCCCTCCTCCGCCAAGAGGGCGCGGGCTGCGTCCGTCATCACGAGATGCATGCCCTGACCCCGGATCTCGCGCCGCACCCGCTCCATCAGGATGTCCACGATCGCCTTGATCTGCTCGCGGGTCAACGGCCGGAACACGATGATCTCGTCTACGCGGTTGAGGAACTCCGGCCGGAATGTCCGGCGCAACTCCTCCATCACGTGCGTCTTCATCCGGTCGTATATGCGCTGCGCGTCGCCCTGCTCGTTCTCCACGCCGCGGAACCCGAGCCCGCCCTCCCGCTGGATCTGAGGGGCGCCGGCGTTGCTCGTCATGATGACGACGCAGTTCTTGAAGTCGACGGTCCGGCCCTGCGCGTCAGTAAGCCGCCCGTCCTCCAGAATCTGCAGCAGGACGTTGAAGATCTCCGGATGCGCCTTCTCGATCTCGTCGAGCAGGACCACCGAGTATGGCCGCCGCCGCACCTGCTCGGTCAGCTGGCCGCCCTCCTCGTACCCCACGTAGCCCGGCGGGGCGCCGACGAGCCGGGAGATCGTGTGCCGCTCGGTATATTCTGACATGTCGATCCGGACCACGGCCTGCGCATCGCCGAACATGAACTCGGCCAGCACGAGCGTGAGCTCGGTCTTGCCCACCCCGGTCGGCCCCAGGAAGATAAACGACCCGATCGGCCGGCGCGCGTCCTTGAGTCCGACCCGCGCCCGGCGCACCGCACGGGAGATCGCCTGCACGGCTTCGTCCTGACCGACGATGCGCGTGTGCAGCGCATCCTCCATGCGCAGGAGCTTCTCCGTCTCCTCCTCGACCAAGCGCGTCACCGGGATCCCGGTCCAGCTGGAGACGATGTCCGCGATGTCATCGGCGGTGACCGTGGTGATATCCCGCCCTTTATCGGTCTTCCAGGAGCTCTCCAGTTCCTCGAGCTTCTGCCGCAGCACGTTCTCCTTGTCGCGCAGGCTCGCGGCCTGCTCGAAGTCCTGGTTCTTGATCGCCTCTTCCTTCTCGCGGCGGGCCCGCTCAGTGTGCTCCATCGTCTGGCGGACCTCGGGCGGCAGGAAGCTCGCCTGCAGCCGGATCTTGCTCGACGCCTCGTCCATCAGGTCGATCGCCTTGTCCGGCAGGAAGCGGTCGGAGATGTACTTGTCGGCCAGGGTGGCCGCCGCGACGA
>DATGHU010000025.1 GCA_035307765.1 bacterium
CCCGCTGACCGGAATCATCGATGGGCGGATCGAGTTCTCCGGCCCCCTGGACGATCCGTCCGCCCACTTGTCGCTCGCGCTTCAAGATTCGACCTTCGGCGCCTATGCGATCGGCAGCGGGGTTGCCGATTTGACCATGACCCACCAGACGATCGATATCGATCGATTCGAGATCCACCCGGCGCAGGGCCAGGTGGCGGCGAAGGGGCGGGTGGATCTCCGGGGGTCGAGCCAGGTCGAGGTCTCGGCCCAGGACCTCAATCCCGACTTCCTCAGGCCGTTCTTCCAGATCGACCGCCCCCTTCAAGGAAAGCTGAACTTCACGGTCCAGCTGAGCGGCGAGACCCGGAACCCGACGGCCGGCCTCTCCCTGGAAGCGACCGACGCGGGGATCGCCGGGGCGCTGGCCGACCGCATCGCCGGCCTCGCCTACTATCAGGCGGGGACCCTGCACATCGAGCAGGCGGTGATCTCCAAAGGCCCACACAAGGTCGTGGCGGTGGGCACGCTGCCGGTCGACCAAAAGACGTTTGCCTTCGACCCCAACGCGCCGATGCAGCTGCAGCTTCGCCTCCAGGACGCGGACCTCAGCTTCTTGACCCTGCTCACCCCCCAGGTCACGGACGCCGCGGGAACGGTCGCCGGCGAGGTGGACGTCGCCGGTACGGTCGGCAGGCCCGAGATGAGCGGCTTCCTGCACTCCACGGGCGGCAAGTTGACCTACGCGGGGCTTCGCAAGCCGATCGACAAGATGAACGTCGACTTGGTCTTTTCTCAAAACGAGATCCTCGTCCGGGACCTCTCCGCGGCGCTGGGGCAGGGTCAGGTCGCCATCGGCGGGACCGTCGGGGTGACGAATTTCCGGCTGGGGGACATCGGGCTGGCCCTCAAGGCGACCCACGCCGACATCGACGCCCCCGGCCTGTATACCGGATTGCTGGACGCGGACCTCCGGCTCAGCGGCCCGGCGCTCGAGCCCGTTCTGTCGGGAAGCGCGACGCTCTCGGAGGGGGTGCTCTCCCCGGCGGGAACGGGGGGCGGTCCCGGTGGAGGGGGACCGAGGTTGGGACTCGACGTCACCCTCGCGGTCGGCCACAACGTCGTCTTCTCGCTGGGGCCGATCCGGGCGGAGGTGGCGGGCTCCGTCCACGCCGCGGGCACGCTGGCCCACCCCCTGCTGTCGGGCCTGGTCACCTCACCGCAGGGGGAGGTGGCGTTCCTGGGATCGACGTTCAGGCTGACTGGCGGCCAGGCCGTATTCTCGGAGGCGTTGGGAGTGGAGCCCCAGATTTCGGCGCGGGCGCAGCAGGTGTACGGGGATACGATCGTCTTCCTCGACGTCAGGGGGCTGGCGTCGCACCCGGACCTGACGGTGACCTCGGATCCGCCCCTCACCCAGGCCGACATCTTGAACCTGGTGGCACGAAACGCGGGGATCTTCGGGGATCCGGGATCGATCCTCGGCCAGGGGCTGGGACGGTACCTACTGGGGTCGCTGCGCGAGGCGCTCGATCTGAACGAGTTCACCCTGACGTACAATCGGGAAAGCCCCGTCACCTTGCGGATCGGAAAGTTTCTGCTTCAGAACATCTACGTGACGGTGTCCGAGGTGTTTGCGGGACCGCAGGTCGCGACGATTCCGTTCCCCGGCACCTTCACCCGGCCCGTGCCCCCCGATGTGTCCTACACCGTCGCCGGGCTCGAGTATTTCCTGAGCCCCAACGTGCTGGCCACGCTCAACGTGGACACGCTGGGGGGCATGGGGGTGTTCCTGCTGACCCGGTTTCCGTTCTGAGATGGCGAGGAAGAGAGTGAGGGTCCGCGTCGATGGATACTCTACACGGGAGCGCCTATGGTCCTAGCCGACTACGTCCGTGAGTTGCAACGGGTGGCCCTGCTGCGCCCGGAGGAGGAAGCCCGCCTGTGGCGGGCTTATAAGGGCCGCGCCGATGTCCGCAGCCGGACGCGGTTGATCGAGTCCTACCAACCGTTGGTGTTCAAGGTGGCGATGCACCTCCACCTGCGCGAGGCCATCGTCATGGACATGATCCAGGAGGGGACGGTGGGGCTGATCGAAGCGGTGGAGCGATTCGATCCGGCGCGGGGGGTCCGGTTCAGCACATTCGCCACCTACCGGATCCGGGGGCGCATGCTCAACGCCCTACATCGTGAGCGAACGGTGGGGATCATCGACGGCGGCGGGGAGTCCTCCGATGAGGCCCTGCTCGAGCGCGTCCAGGACCCGGAGGCCGCGGAGCGGCTGGCGCGCGTCGAGGACGGCGTGGTCGCGGAGCAGGTGGCGGCGGCGATTGACCGGCTGCCCACGCGCGAACGGCGCATCCTCCGGGCGATGTTCCTCAAGGAGGAGCCGAGGCGCATCGCCGGCGAACTGCGCATCAGCCTCTCGCACTTCTACCGCCTGCAGAAACAGGCCGTGCAGCGGATCCGAGCGAGCTTGACGCTGGTCCCGCCTGGCGCCCGGGCCCAGGAGTGAGAGGTGTGACCGTGCCGTCCGGGATCCTCGACCACATCCGTCACGCCGAGAGATGGCTGCGGCGGGCCCGTGAGGACTGCGCGCGGGGCGATGCGCACCGCGTCGTGTTGCGATTGCTGCTGGCCGAGGCGGAGATCCGCAGGGCCCGCGAGTCAGGCGTGTCGGCGGGGGCCGAGGCGGCGCGCCTGCGGCCGAGCCGGCCCCGGTGGATGATTCTCGGCGCCGTCGCCGTCTCGGGCCTGCTCGTCCTGGCGGGGTACGCCATCGGCAGGTTCCAGTTGACCGAGCCGGCGGCCGACGCCCCTGCCGCGGTGCAGGCGGTTCCGGCCGCTCAGGGCCGAACCGGAATCGTCCGCTTCGAGAACGCTGGGGTGCTGCCGCTGGTCGGGTTCCCGGCGACGCGCCAAAGCGGGAGGTCCGCGCCGGTGAGCTTGTCGGGGTCCGACATCCTGCAGGGGGAAGATCCGCTGACCCTGCCGCCGCCCCTGGGCAGCGACGGGTCCGATCCTGCAATCTCCAAATAGGGAGTGATGATGACCAACCCGTGGATACGGACAGCGCGCCGGGTCGCCTGTGGTCTGGCGTGGGCGTTTCTGGTGGTGACGACGGCCTCAACGAGCCTGTGGGCCCAGCCGTCCTCGCCTCCGCCGTCGTCTCCCGCCCCCGCCCAACAGCAGCAGCCGACTCCATCCCAACCGCCCGCGCCCCCAACCCCTCCCGCGCCGCCGTCCACCACGCCGCCGGCACAACCCCCCGCTCCGAGCCTCACCCCGCCGGGGCCGTTTGTGCCGCAACCGGGAGTCGCCCCGCAGATCATCCCGCCGAGCAAGGTGGTGGAGGTGGTCGTCCGCGGGAATGAGACGATTCCGACCGACGAGATCCTGGCGGTGGTGTCCACCAAGGTCAACGATCCGCTGAACGAATCGGGGCTCCGAAACGACGTCCAGGCGATTCTCAACATCGGGGAGTTCGCGGACGCGGTCGTCCGGCTCGAGCCGGTGCCGGACGGCGTTCGGGTCGTGTTCGTGGTGGTGGAGAACCCGATCGTCAAGGCGATCGACGTGAAGGGGAACACGATCGTCCCCACCTCTGAGGTCCAGAGCACGCTGGGGGTGGCGACCGGGAAAGTTCTGAACACCGTGACGATGCGCAGTGGGGTGCGGGCGGTCGAGAAGCTCTACGTGGACAAGGGGTACGTGCTGGCGCGGGTCGCCGACGTGTCCGTCAGCCCGGAGGGGACGCTTCAGGTGGTGGTCTCCGAGGGGCGGATCGACGCGATCAAGGTGGAGGGGCTGAAAAAAACCCACGAGTACGTGGTCCTCCGCCAGCTCACCTTCAAGCCCGGCGACGTGTTCAACGTCAATCAGGTGAACGCCAGCCTGAAGAGGCTCTTTCAGCTGCAGTACTTCTCCGACGTCAAGGCGACCCCCGGGCCGGGGGCCTCGCCCGACACGGTGGCGGTGACGATCTCGGTCACCGAGCAGAAGACCGCGACGCTGAGCTTCGGGCTCGGGTACAGCAACCAGACCGGGATCGAGGGGTTCATCGGCCTGCAGGATAAGGATTTCGGGGGAAACGGGCAGACCGTGTCGGTGCAGTATGCGAACACGGTCAACTTCGGCACGAGTTACGCCATCGCGTTCCACGAACCGTACTTCCTCGGGTCCCCCACCGCGCTGGACACCCAGTTGTTCGACACGACGACGATCCCCACCGATTATTCGCTGGGGCTCAACAACTCGTTCCAGTACGACATGACCCAGGTCGGGGGATTCCTCTCGTTCACGAAGCCGATCGATCCCATCGACTCGTTGAACTACGGGATCAAGGCCGTCACCACGACCTTCGGGAACCCCCTCGTCGGGACGAACCCGCCGTCGAATTTCCAATTCACCCCGGGGCAGCTCACGGCGCTCGTCCTGGGCGCCAGCCGGGACACTCGAAATGACCCCAACGGGCCGACCAGTGGGGAGCACATCACCCTCACCGGCGAGTTCGCGTTTCAGGTGCTGGGCGGGAGCTTCACCTTCCAGAAGTACGAGGCGGACTATGCCCACTTCTTCCCGATCGGTCCCACCGGCACGCTGGTGGGGCACGTCCACGTGGGCTACTCGGCCGTGCCGCTGCCGATTCAGGAACAGCTCTATCTCGGCGGCCAGACCACGCTGCGGGGCTACGCCGCCGGCCGGTTCCGGGGCGACGAGAGCGCGCTCTTGCAGGTGGAATACAGGTTCCCGATCAGCTCGCTGCCGTTTCTCCATTCGTTTACGGGAATCACGGGTGTGGCGTTTGTCGATACCGGCGACGCGGAGCCGACCGGGGGGTCGTTGACGCCCCACACCGACGTCGGGGTCGGGATCCAGGTGAAGACCGCCATCGGGCCGTTCCGCCTCGACTACGGGGTCAGCCCGGAGGGCGGTCAATTGTGGATCTCAACCGGGCTGGAGTTCTGAGCACGCGGAGATCGCGCGGGGAGGGACCAATGCGATGAAGTGGAGCGCAAAAACCATCAGCGTGGCCTTGGCGGCGATCATCGTCCTCGGCGCCGCCGGGTTCATCATCGCCCGATCGGGCCCGGTCCTCGGGCAGTCCTTCACGATCGGGTACGTCGACATGGCCAGGGCGATCGACGCGCACCCGCGGAAGGCGAGCGCGGAGGGGGCGCTGCGGGACTACGCCCAATCCCAGATCGCCGACGCCCAGACCCGGATGAAGGGTATGCCCGCGGCGCAGCAGCAGGACGTCCAGCGCCAGGTGCAGGCGGACATCCTCAAGAAGCGCCAAGAGCTGATCGGCGGCCTGGAAAAAGACATCCGGGCCGCCGTCGAGAAGATCGCCAAGCAGCAGGGCGTGACGATCGTGCTGAGCCGCGAGGTCGTCCTGTACGGCGGCGTGGACCTCACCGACCAGGTGATCAAGGCGGTGAGCGGCAAGTGAGCGGGGCCTGATGATCCGCCCGTTCGCCTGGGCGGCCCTGGCCGTCCTGCTCGCCGGGTGCGCCGGCCATCCCGCGGCGCGGCCGGCGGCCCCTCTCGCTGCGCCCGAGGCGCCGGCGGCCCGCGCCCCGCGGATCGTCGTGGTGGACTTGATGCGGGTGGCCCGGGTCCACCCGCGGTGGCCCGAGATCCTCGCCTTCGACCGGCAGATCGCCGACCTTCAGGCCATGCTGGCCGTGGCGTCGGCGGCCCCGGGGCCGCCGGTGAGCGTCGACATCCCCAAGGTCGACCTGACGCCGGAGATGAAGGCCGCCATAGAGAAGATGCGCCCCGAGTTCCAGCAGCAGGTGGAGGCGATCAAAGAGGCGGCCCGCCAGGAGCTCGATGCCTACGTCGCCCAACTGCGCGCGGACGAGCAGAGTCAGATGGAGGCCAAGCGTTCCGAACTGGAGGCACAGCTGACCAAGGCCGCCCAGGACAAGCACGACGCGCTCAGCAAAGATTTCGATCAGTACCAGCAGCAGATGCTGGCGCAGTACCGGTTGCCCCTCCTCAACCTGAAGCTGAAGCTCGAAGATGTGCAGCAGTCGAGCCGCGATCAGGCGGACCAGCTGACCGCGCAGGTGCAAGCCCTCACCAAGGAACGCGACGACAAGATCGCCGCGCACGAGAAGGCGAACCAGCAGGAGCTGCAGGATTTCCAGAAACAGCAGATCCAGCAGGTGAACGCTCAGCTCGAGGCGTTCCAGAAGCAGCTGAGCGCGCAGGGGCAGCAGCAGGTCAACGACCGGGCGGCGCAGGTCACCGCGCGTGTCCGCACGCAGATCGAGGCGAAGCAGGCGGAATTCAACCAACGCCTGCGGGGACAGGAGCAGGCCATCGTCACCTCCGCGCGGCAGGCCCAAACCCGCGAGGTCGTCCAGGCGCGGACGCAGGCCGAAAAGCAGATCCAGACCCGGGCACAGTCCGAGGTGAGCCGATTCCGCGCCCTGCAGCAGCAGCTCCAAGCCGTCCAGCGCGCCCGGGCGACACTGTACGCGGCGATCGTGTCGGACGTGCGCGTGGAGGCGGCGGCGCTGGCGCAGGGAAAGGGGTGGGACGTCGTGCTCACCCAGTCCATCGCCGCGCCCGGCGCGGTGGATGGAACCGACGAGCTGATCGCCCGCATCAGGCGGTGAGGGGAAGGGGATGACGAAGCTGCTGGTCGGGGTGTTCGTCCTTGGCGCCGCCCTGTTCGCCGGCGGATGCGGCGGGTCATCCGTGGGGGTGGTCGATACCCAGCGGGTGCTCAACGAGAGCGTCAAAGGGCTGCAGCTGCAGAAGCAACTCGACGACCGTGAGAAGCAGATGGTCGCCGAGCTCGCCGCGATCGCCCCGCAGGTGAGCAAGACCGATCTGACCGCCCGCCGCGCCCGCTTCCTCACCGAGCTCGGGCAGATCCGTCGGGATTACGAAGCCCAGCTCACCCAGCAGTTGAGCCAGATCGTGGGCGAGGTCGCCCGCGAGGATCATCTGCGGGTGGTGCTCGTCAAGGCTCCGGTCTGGATCGGCGGCCGGGACATCACCCAGCAGATCATCGATCGGCTGAAGTAACTCCGTGCCCCCCCACCCGTTCTTCCGAGCCGGCCAGGTGCTGGGGACCCCAATCCTTCCCCCCGCCGCCGGGCGCCCGCCGATGCGCCCGAGCGGGATGCCGGCCTAGGGCCTTCCATGCGGCTGGATCGACTCGCCGAACGGATCGGCGGAACGCTGGCGGGGGATCCGGCACTGGAAGTAGATCGGGTGGTGCCGGTGGAGGAGGCCCGGGCCGGGGCCGTTGTGGTCCTGGCCGATCCACGGCGCCTCGCAGGCGTCGAGGCCACGGGCGCGGCGGTGATCCTGGCCCACGGCGCACCGTCGACCCACCTGCCCGCGATCCGCGTCGAGAACGTCCGGCTGGCGTTTGCCCTGGCCCTGCGCGCGCTCGTCCCGCCCGAGCCCCCACCCGCCGGCATCCACCCCACCTGTGTCCTGGGGGCGCGGGTGCAGGTGGGGGCAGCGGTGTCGCTGGGACCCTATGTTGTGGTCGGCGACGGGGTGACCTTGGGCGACCGGGTGCAGCTGCACGCCCACGTGGTGGTCGAAGGTGGCGTGCGGATCGGCCCCGACACCATCCTCCACCCCGGGGTGACGGTCCGACACGGCTGCCGGGTGGGCGCGCGGGTGATCATTCAGGGGGGGACGGTCATCGGCAGCGACGGCTTCGGGTACGCGCAGGATGCGCAGCGCCGGTTTGTCCTGATTCCCCAGGTCGGGGTGGTCGTCATCGAGGACGACGTGGAGATCGGGGCCAACGTCACGGTGGACCGCGCGACGCTCGGGGCGACGCGGATCGGTCGCGGCACGAAGCTCGACAACCTCATCCACATCGCGCACAATGTCCAGATCGGTGAGGATTCGGCGCTGGCGGCTGCGGTCCACATCGCGGGGAGCAGCAGGATCGGCAACCGGGTGATGATCGGCGGGTTGGTCGCGATCAGAGACCACGTCGCGATCGGGGACGATGCGATCGTGCAGGGAGCCTCGACCGTCGCGCACAACATCCCGCCGGGGGAAATCTGGTCCGGGCAGCCCAGCCAGCCGGCCAGAATGGAGCGGCAGGCCGAGGCGGCTTACCGGCGCCTGCCGCAGATGGTTCGCGGGCTGCGGGACCTCGAACGCCGCCTCCGGCGTCTCGAGGGCGGGTAGCGCGCACGTGCAGGCCCGCCGCCAGGGGACGATCGCCGTCCCCGTGCGCCTTGAGGGGATCGGGCTCCACACCGGTGAGTTCCGCCGGATGACGCTGCGCCCCGCGCCTCCCGACACGGGCGTGGTGTTTCGTCGGTCCGGCGGCGAGGCGGTGCCGGCCACCCTCGCCGCGGTCAGCGGCACCTCCGGGTGCATCGCCCTCGGCGGCGAGCGCGGCGTCCAGACCGTGGAGCACCTGCTCTCCGCGGCGTGGGCGCTGGGGGTAGACAACTTGCAGGTCGACCTCGACGGCCGCGAGGTCCCGGGGTTGGACGGGAGCGCGCTGCCGATCGTGCGGGCGCTCGCCGAGGCGGGTCGGGAACCGCAGGCGGCGGCGCGGCCGATCCTCGAGATCCGCGAGCCGGTTTGGGTGGGCGCGGGCGGGGCGTGGGTGGTGGCGCTGCCCGCGCCGCAGTTCGGTGTGGCCTGCCTCGTGACGCTCGAGGCCCCGCGGTCGGAGGAGCAGGGCGCGACCTTCGACCCCGCCCGGGACCGCTACGAGGAAGTGATCGCCCCGGCGCGAACGTGGGGGTACGAAAGGGATGCGGACGCGCTGCACCGCCGCGGCCTGGCGCTCGGGGCGTCGCTCCAGAACACCCTGGTGATCGGGGGGGATGGGTTCCTCAACCCACCGCGATTCCCCAACGAGGCGGCGCGGCACAAGGTGCTCGACCTGCTGGGAGATCTGGCGCTCGTGGGGAGCGAGATTCGAGGGTACGTGATCGCGGTGCGCGCCGGGCACGGCCTGCACGTGGCCCTGGCCAAGGCGCTCCGCGGACGGGAGGGATGAGCGTGGCCGACCGGCACCCGGGGCGGATGGATCTCCTGGAGATCATGAGCCACATCCCCCACCGCTACCCATTCCTGCTCGTGGATCGGATCCTGGAGATCGATCCGGGGCGGAGGATCGTGGGGCTGAAGAACGTCTCGGGCAACGAGCCGTTCTTCGACGGGCACTTTCCGGGCCTTCCGGTGATGCCGGGGGTGTTGATCGCGGAAGCGATGGCCCAGGTCGGCGGGGTGCTCGCCTCGATGCTCCCGGGGGCGGAACACAAGCTGGCCTATTTTGCGGCGATCGAGCGGTGCCGGTTCCGGCGGCCGGTCCGGCCTGGCGACCAACTGATCATCGAGGTGATCGTGCTGCGCCTGCGGGACCGGGTGGGCAAGATGCAGGTTGCGGCCCGGGTGGATGGGGAGTTGGTCGCGGACGGCGTGTTCACCTACTGGGTGATGGATCTCCAGGACCTGAATAAGGAAGTGGTCGGCGGGCGGATCGTCGCCGCCGCGGAGACGCGGGATGGCTCGGTCTGATCGAACCGCGTCGCGGCGGCCGGTGGCCCGCGAGCTAGCGTCCGCGGCGCCTCGGGTGGACCGGACGGCCTCGGTCGATCCGGGGGCACAGCTCGGGCCGGGGGTGGAGGTCGGGCCCCACGCGGTGATCGAGGATCATGTCACGGTCGGGGCGGGGACGTGGATCGGCCCCCACGCCGTGATCGAGGAATGGACGACGCTGGGGGCGGACTGCCGGGTGCACCCCGGCGCCGTCCTGGGCGGTCCTCCGCAGGACCGGCACTTCGCCGGCGAGCGCAGCTACCTCCGGGTCGGCGACCGGGTGACGTTCCGCGAGCACGTCACCGTCAGCCGGGCCACGGGAGAGGGCGCGGAGACGGTGATCGGTGACGACACCCAGATGCTCGCCTACTCGCACGCCGGCCACAATTGTCAGGTCGGCCGCCAGGTGATCATCACCAACTTCACCCAGCTGTCCGGGCACGTCGTCGTCGAGGACCGCGTGGTCTTCAGCGGCATGGCCGGGGTCATCCAGTTCGCCCGGATCGGGACGCTGGCGATGGTGACGGGGCTAACGCGGATCCTGAAGGATGTGCCGCCGTACATGCTGGTCGAAGGTGACCCGCTCCGCATCGTCGCCCCCAACCGGGTCGGCCTGCAGCGCGCGGGGATCTCCCCCGAGATTCAACTGCAGCTCCGGCGCGCCCACCGACTCCTCATCCGCTCGGGGCTCGACGTCTCGCACGCCCTCGAGCGGATCGAGCGAGAACTCGGGGACTCGGAAGAGGTGCGGCATTTCGTTCACTTCATTCGCGACAGCCAAGCCCGCGGCATGGGGATCGGCCGGTGAGCGGCACCGACGCGCCGGTTGGGTTGATCGCCGGCCGGGGCGCGCTTCCGATCGAGGTGGCGCGGGAAGCCCGCCGGCAGGGGCGGCAGGTGATCTGCGTGGACGTCTTCGACGGTGACCCAGGCCTGCCGGCGGCCGCCGACGCCTACTACGCGGTCGCCCTGGGAAACGTGGGGGGGATCCTCGAGGCGTTCCGCCGCCACGGGGTGCGGGAGGTGCTGCTGGCCGGGAAGGTCGACAAGTTGCCCGCGGTCAGGCGCGCCCAGCTCGACGCCGAGGGCGCCCGGTTCGCGGGGACGGTGCGGGATCACCGCGACACCAGCATCATGAACGCCTTTCTCGCCCTGCTGGAGCGGTCCGGCTTTGAGATCGGGAACCAGACCCGATACTTGGCGGATTGTCTCCCCTCCCCGGGGGTCCTCGGCCAGCGTCCGCCGTCCGACGCCGAGGCCCGCGATCTCCGGGTCGGCTTCGCCATCGCCGCCCGCGTCGCCGCCCTCGATATCGGCCAGTCGGTCGCCGTCCGCAACGGGACGGTGGTGGCGGTCGAGGCGGCCGAGGGGACGGACGAGATGATTCGGCGCGCCGGCGCGCTGACCCCCGGCATCGTGGTGGCCAAGGTCAGCCGGCCCCAGCAGGATCCGCGCTACGACCTCCCCGTCGTCGGCCCCGAGACCGTGGCGGCGCTCGCCGAGGCCCGTGGGACGGCGCTGGGGGTCGAGGCCGGGCGGACCATTCTCCTCGATCGCGACCGAATCATCGCCGCCGCGTCGGCGGCCGGCATCGCGGTCGTCGCCGCCCCGGCGGAGCCGTAGCGATGTGGCGGGTATGGAGCCGCGCCATTTCCGGCGTCTGAGACGCGCGACCGACATCCCGCCTCAACCTTCGCCAAGGAGCTGCGCATCTCTCGCCCCACGCCTCAGGTCTTGATCGTGGCGGGCGAGGTGTCCGGCGATCACCAGGGCGCCCTGCTCACCGCGGCGCTCCGGCGTCAGCGGCCGGCGCTCGCGATCTCGGGGGTGGGGGGCGCCGAGATGCGCGCCGCCGGCGTGGACGTGCTGGTGGAGAGCCTGCGCTGGGGTGTGATCGGGTACCTCGAGGCCTACGCCCGCCTGCCGATCTTCGCCGCGCGGTTCTGGCGGCTGGTGCGGCTGATCGAGCGGGGCCGGCCGGATCTGCTGATCCTGGTGGACTTCCCGGGAATCAACCGCGAGCTGGTTCGCCACTTCTCCGGACGGATGCCGATGGTGTACTACTTCCCGCCCCAGACCTACGGCCGGCGGGGCCGGTCGGCGGAGCGGATGGCCAGGGCCGCGGTGCGGCTGCTGGCGGTGTTCCCCTTCGAGGCGGAGGCGTATCGGCGCGCCGGCGCCGATGTCGTCTGCGTCGGGCATCCCGCCGTGGACGAGGCGGCGCAAGCTGCCGCTTCTTCCCCCGCGCTCCGTGCGGAGTGGGGCCTGGGGGCGGAGCCGCTCGTCGGCCTCCTCCCCGGCAGCCGCGCGCAGGAGATCCGCGGATACCTTCCTCCGATGCTGGACGCCGCCCGCGGGTTGCGGGCGAGCCTGCCGGTCCGGTTCGTTCTCCCGATCGCCTCCCCGTTCCTCGAGCCGGCGATCCGGAGGCTGGTAGAGCGGGCGGGAGTGCCGGTCCGCCTGGTGGGGGGGCGCGCGCTCGACGCGATGCGGGTCTCGGACACGATCGTGGTCGCGGCCGGGACCGCTGCGGTGGAGGCGGCCTGCGTCGGGACTCCGATGGTCGCCGTCGGGCGTGTCTCGCCGCTCACCTACTGGATCGCCCGGCGGTGGGTCTTGACGCCGGAGTTCGACCGGCTGGGGTTTGCGGTCCCCAACGCGGTGATGGATCGCCGGATCATCCCGGAACTCGGTCAGCATGACGTCACCGGGCCGCGGATCCACGTTGAGGTGGAGCGCCTGCTCGCGGATGCGGCGTCGCGTGAGCGGATGCGCCACGACTTGGCGGAGGTGCGGCGTCGCCTCGGGCCCCCGGGGGTGCTTGACCGCGCCGCCCGAGAAGCGCTGCGCGTGCTGGACAGCCCCGGGCCGGGCACGCTACGATAGGATCGTGAACACGGCGCACACCCTCTGGTCCGCCGCCCTCCGCGCGCTTCTCTGGGCGATTCCCATTGCCCTGATGGGGGTGTTGGTGTGGACGCTTCCGCCGCCACGTCGGGCGGCGCCGGCGCCGCCGGCCCCCGCCGTGTCGGCCCCCGCCGTGTCGGTCCCCGCCCCGCGGTCGGGCACGACCGGTGGGATCTCCCAGGCTCCGTCATCTCCTTCGCCTGCCCCACGTCCCTACGCGCAGATTCGCCAGGGCGATCTGGTGGGGACCGACGAGGCCGGACATCAACGGTGGCGGGTGGTCGCGGACGACGTGACGGTCGTGCAGGACAAGCAGATGGTGCTCCTGCGGCACGTGCGGGCGACGTTCTACCAGCAGGACGGTACCATCGCCGTGACCGGGCAGGCGGGCCGGTACAATACCCAAACCCGGGAGATTGAGATCACCGGCAACGTCCACGGCGAGAGCAGCAACGGCCGCCAGCTCTTCGCCGACCGCCTGCACTGGGCGCCCACCTCCGAGACGATCACCGGGTCCGGCCACATCCGGCTCGTGGAAGACCGCGTCGTGATGTACGCGGATCGCATGGTCAGCAACGTGACACTGGGCCAGACTCAGTTCTTCGGCCACGTGCACGCCGCCGATCGGTAAGCAGGCGAGATGCGGAACCCGCCACTTGCCACGACGATCCTGACGGTGCTCGCGCTGGGGACCTTGGCGGGCGCACCGCGCCCGGTCGCCGCCGCTCCCACGCCGGCCGTGTCCCCGATCCAGGTCAGCGGAGCCACCCGGGCCGAGTACGATGATGCGGCGCAGGAGTGGGTCTTTCGCGGTCCGCAGGTGGTGGTCGTCCGGGGGACGCTTCGGATCGCCGCCCCGCTGATCCGCTACAACGCCGCGGCGCACCTCCTCGAGGTGGCGGCGCGGGGCACGGTGACGACACCGACGCTCGAGGTCGCTGCGGACCGGATGACCGCGTCCCTCGCCACCCGGCACGTCACGGCCGTGGGGAGCGTCGCCGGCCGGTTCGAGGACGGGTCGGCCGCCGCGGCGCCGGGGGGGGCCGACTGGACCACGTTCTCCGCGGACGCGGTCGAGCTCGACGACCGCCCGGAGGCGCGCCAGTTCGTCGCGACGGGGCACGTCGTCGTGGTCCGGCGAGACCAGGAGCTCCGAGGCGATCGGGTGGCCTACAACCGGATCGCCGAGCAGGGGGCGATCGACGGGCACGCGGAGGTGATCCGGGGCACGAGCCGGTTGCTCGCCGATCACGTGCGCACGGATCAGGGCCGCGGGACCGCTCAGGCGGACGACCACGTGGTGCTGGAGCAGGAGGGGATGCGCGGGGTGGCCGATCACGCCACCTACGCCCGGGATACCCAGACCGCCGTCCTCCTCGGCCACGTCACCGTGACCCGGGGCCGCGACGTCCTCACGGCGGATCGGGCGACGGTGCGCCTCGATCAACACACCGCGCTCGCCGAGGGCGATCCGGCGAGGATCGTGGTCAACGCCGCGACTCCCGAGGCACCGACTCCTTGACCCGGGTCGTGCGGATCGCGCCTCCGCGCGGAGTGCTGCGCGCCCAAGGGCTGGTCAAGCAGTACGGGGCGCGGAAGGTCGTGAACGAGGTCTCGGTCGAGGTGGGCGCCCGGGAGATCGTCGGCCTCCTCGGCCACAACGGCGCCGGGAAGACGACGACGTTCTACATGATCGTGGGGTTGGTGCGGCCGGACGCCGGCGATGTGTGGATCGGCAGCCGCCGCGTAACCGAAGCCCCGGTGGACGTGCGCGTCCACGCCGGGTTGGGCTATCTCGCCCAGGAGGCCTCGGTCTTTCGCCGGCTCACCGTGGAGGAGAACATCCTGCTCGTGCTCGAGCGTGCCAAGCTCCCGCCCGAGGTCCGGCAGCAGCGGACGGACCGGCTGCTCGAGGAGTTTAAACTCACCGCGGTGCGGCGCCAGCCCGCCTGGACGCTGTCGGGGGGCGAGCGGCGGCGCGTGGAGATCGCCCGGGCCCTCGCGCTGGAGCCGGCCTTTCTGCTACTCGACGAGCCCTTCACCGGGATCGACCCGCGGTCGGTGCAGGAGCTGCAGCAGACGGTCCGCTACCTGAGGGAGCGCGGCCTGGGGGTGGTGATCACCGACCACAACGTCAGGGACACGCTGGCGATCACCGATCGGGTGGAGATCATCCACGAGGGGCGCATCCTCCTCAGCGGCAAGCCGCGGGAATTGCTGGCGAACCCGGAGGCGCGCCGCCTCTATCTGGGCGAGGGGTTCCGGCTGTGACGCTGGCCTGGGCGGAGCGTCGTCGCGGGCTTCCGCTCCCCACGCTGTCCCTCCTCGACCGCCTCTTGGCGACGGAGATCGGGCTGTCTTTTGGGTTCGGGTTGGCGTTCTTCACGACGCTTCTGGTGATGAATCACATCTTCTACCTGGCCCGCCTGGCGATCAATCAGGGGCTGCCGTTTGGGACGGCGCTGGAGCTGTTCGCCTACAAGGTGCCGTACCTGGTGGCCTTCAGCGCCCCGATGGGGGTGCTGCTCGCCACGGTGCTGGGGATCGGGCGGCTGACCGACAACCACGAGATCGCGGCGCTGCGGGTGTGCGGGACCAGCCTGTACCGCATCGCCGCCACCGTCGTCGCGTTGGGCTGCGTCGCCGCCGCCGGCAACTTCGTGTTCTCCGAGGGGGTCGTCAGCGTCGCCAACGATCGATACCGAAAGGTCCTCAACGACTTCACCTCCAAGGCGCCCGACCTGCAGCCCGTCCCGAACATCTTCTTCCAGGGCCCCAGCCCCGAGGGCGACGCGCTCTACCACGCGCAGCGCTACAACCCCGGGACGCAGACGCTGGAGGGGGTGACCGTCGTCTACATCAAGAAAGATCAGGCCCTCCGCATCATCCGGGCCCGCACCGCGAGCTACCGTCAGGGCGGGTCCTGGACGTTCCACGACGGGACGATCTTCGTGTTCGGGGAGGACGTGGTGACGACGAAGTTCGGGGCGATGGACCTCAACGTGCCCCGGTCCCCGCAGGACCTCACCCTTCCCCCCAAGGATCCGGCGGACATGAGCCTGCGGGAGCTGTCGGCGCAGGCCGCGGCGTCGCGGCGCCGCGGCGGGGACCCCCGGGCGCTCGTCACCGAGTTCCAGAATCGGCTGGCCGGGATCGCCAGCAGCATCGTGTTCGCGCTCGTGGCCCTCCCCCTCAGCCTCCGGCCCCACCGCTCCGGCCCCAGCATCGGCATGGGGCTGAGCATCCTCGTCCTGTTTGCCTACTACGCCGTCGCCATTCCCGCCCAGCTCGCCTCCGAAGGGCGGGTGCTCGCCCCCGCGCTCGGCGCGTGGCTCCCCAACGCGATGGTGGGGATCCTGGGCGCGGTGCTGCTCATTCGGGCGGCCCGATGAACGCGGCGGTCATCCTCATCCCCACGCTCATCCTGGTGAGCGGGCTGGTCGCGTTCGTCGGCAACCAGGTCGGGCGCAGCATCGGGCGCCGGCGGCTGGTGGCGTTGGGGCTCCGCCCGCGCTACACCGCGCAGCTGATCACGGTCATCACCGGGATGCTCATCACCGTCGTCACCCTCGCGGTCGTGCTCCTGGTGAGCAACGACGCCCGGCAGGCGCTGTTTCACCTGCAGGAGATCCGCCAGCAGATCGCGCAGCAGGAGGGGCAGCTGCGGGCGCTCCAGGTGCGGGACATCGTCTACCTGCACGACCAGGAGATCCTCCGCACCGTGATCGACGGAGGCGAGGATCCCACCGTCGTCCACAACCGAGTGCAGGCGTTCTTCGATCTGGGGACCCAGGCCGCGCGGCAGCGGGGGGCGGCGCCGGATGTGACGGGGGCGGTCGTGCAGATGTCCCCACCGGGACTGACCGCCAACGACGTCGCCCAGGACGTCGTGGAGCGTCATCAGCCGATGGTCGTGCGGATGATCGCCACCCAAAACTCCGTCCGGGGGGAGCCGGTGCAGGCGACCGTCATCGGGTTCCCCAACACGCTGGTGTTCAGGGGCAACGAGACGATCGCCACCAAGCGGCTCGATGGCGGGGCGTCTCGCCAGCAGATCGAGTCCGGGCTGCTGGAGCTCTCCGCGCAGGTCGCCACCACCGCAAAGCAGCGGGGCGTCATCTCGCCGCCGTTCGCGCTGGCCACCAGCCCCCCCGACATCCGCCTGGATCCGGCGGTGCTGCTCACGACGCTCGACCGCGTGCAGGCCCGCCGAGCCCCGGTGGACGTCAGTGTGGTCACGCTCGCCGACACCTATACGATCGGTCCGGTCACGCTGACGTTTCGGTGAAGGTGCTGGCGGTCGACCCCGGCCGCGGGAAGAGCGGGGTGGCGGTCTGCGGCCCGGATGGGGTGGTTGCGAGACGGGTGGTTCCCCTCGCCGACCTGGTCGACCTGGTAAGGCGTTGGGTAGCGGCGTACCAGGTCGACGTCGTGCTTATCGGAGATCAAACTGGATACAAACAAGTGTTCGATATGTTGGCGGGCCTTTCGGTCCCCGTGAGGTCTGCGGCGGAGCGGGGGAGCACGCTCCTGGCCAGGAGGCGGTATTTCCAGGACCATCCCCCACGGGGATGGCGGCGTTTCATCCCTCTGGGCCTTCAGCTTCCACCGGAGCCCTACGACGACTACGCTGCGGTGGTCCTGGCGGAAGGCTATCTTCGAAAAGGCTTGACACTTCCCGGAAAAGACGGGTAAAATGACTGCGTGTTGGGCCAGGGAGCATACGCGAGCAAGTCATCGTAAAGTCAAGCATTCCGAAGAGCGGACGCATAAATCAGGTCAGCGCCCGATCGATTCGCCAAGGTCGTTCTGAGTATCATCTTTAAAGGGACGGCTCGTCGGCATCCTCAGGTATGGAAGAGGAAGGCAACACCTCTTAACGTTTGGCTTTCAACGTTTACCGCTCCGACGGCCGAAGCGGCCGTAGTCGGGAGCTCGCCCGGAGAGGAGGGGAGGCAGGACAGGGTGGGGCCCGGGGGAGGGGTGTTACGCGGGTGCAAATGGGGACCGCTGGGGCAGAGAAAACACGGACACTCGCGCGCCGGCCCCCCAGAACGCGCCCGACATCACGCACGCAAGGGGGAATTGACCACATGAGACAGTTCGCGATGGCAGTCGCGGCCGTACTCGTGTTCGCGTTGGTCTCCCCCGCTTTCGCGCAGCCGTTCGCGGATACGCCGACCAATCACTGGGCGTACGACGCGATCGCTGAGCTGGCGGCGAAGGGCCTCATCGAGGGGTATCCCGATGGGACCTTCAAGGGCGATCGGGCCATGACGCGGTACGAGATGGCGATGGTGGTTGCGCGGTTGCTGGCGAGGATCGAGAGCATTCAGATCCCCGCCCCGACACCGCCGCCCCCACCCGAAGTGACCAAGGCGGATATCGACACGATTATGCGTTTGGTGAACGAGTTCCGGGCCGAACTGGCCGCGAAGAACGTACGGTTGACCGCGGTCGAGGAAGAGCTGAACGCGATCAAGGCTAGACTCGACAACGTCCGGGTCACCGGCGGCCTGCGGTTCCGGGAAGACCTGAACCAGCTCGAGGCCGGCAAGACGGCCACGGGCCTGAACGGCAACCCCAACACGGGGACCGTTTCCGCCTCGAACAGCCAACGGGGGAACCGGCCGCGATACGAGTTCAAGCTCGGGTTCGACGGCAGCGTCGCGCCCGATCTCCACTTCATCACCGCGCTGGAAAGCACCGGCGGCTACAACTTCTTCAACAGCTCCGCCTCCTTCCTCGGCGGGGCGGGCAACGGGTCGTTCGGCAGCGTCGACAGCGCGTTTCTCGATTGGAAGCCGATGTGGGCCGGCGGGACCACGGAAATCTGGTTCGGCCGATTCGGCTGCGACACCCCCTCCGGTGGCGGGTGCTACCCCGTGCAGTTCGGCCCCTTCGGGCTTCTCCTGAACGACACGGGCGACACCTGGGGCGACTCCACGGGTGAAAGCGCCACGGCGATCATGGACGGCCTGCGCGTCGCGTTCCATCTGGCCAGCGTGGCGGACCTCCAGGTCCAGGGCGTGTGGGCCCGGATCATCGGCAACACCGGTTCGATCAGCTATCCGAGCGGCGAGGATATGTACGGCATCGACGCGAACGTCCAGCTGTTCCCGGGCCTGAGGCTCGGGGCGGACTACGTCGCGAACACCATCGGCAACTTCGGCTCGAGCGGATTTACCCAGCCGGCCGGTGCGCCGAACATCTTCTACCACGTCTACGGTCCGGGGAACGGTTCGCTCAACCCGGCCACGGCGCGCTGCCTCACGGTCGCCGGCGGGATTACCTGCCCGGCGCAGGGCAACGGCTGGGGCGCCTACGTGCAGTGGGACGCCTTCCCTGGGATCCACCTCGACGTCGAGGCGGCCCAGTGGTCTGACAGCACGGCGGGCGGCGGGACGGACAACGGTTACAACGCGGTCGTGACGTGGAACCTGAACCAGCTCTTCGGGATTCTGCCGGGCCACAACTTCATCGTGACCACCGGCTACAACTACTACGGCACGAACTTCTACACGCCGTACGGTGCGGCCGAGTCGGACATCTTCGGGTGGGACGCGCTGTACCCAGGGAACGGCCAGGGGCTCACGGCGACGGTCAGCTATCAGATCCTGCAGCCGTTGACCGTGTACCTGGACTTCCTGACGGGCAACAGCGTTTCCAACAGCCAGCCGTTCCAGGAGTGGGAAGGCGGCATCGCCTACTCGTTCTCCGCGAATGCGAAGATCACGCTCAAGTATCGTGATCTGACCATGAACGGCGTCGACCAGCAGAACGTCTACCGGGCGCAGATCGACTACAGCTTCTAGCCGCTGCGGCGTTCGAATATCGCGGAGCGGCCCCCCGGGTTCCGGGGGGCCGCTCCGATTTCGTCCGCCTGCGGGATGCCTTTTCCTCTGTCTGATCCGGAGTCCGGTGAAGCGGTCAGGGGGTGGAGGCGGGTGTGACGCCTTGGGCCGTCTTCACGATTTCCCACTCCCTGCCCGTGAACCTGACCGTGTCGCCCAGCCCGACGGAGTTCCAGAAGCCCTGCGGGACGCTGTACGCTTCGCCGTTGACCGCGAGCACGAAGTCGCCGCTGTCCTGGCCGTTTCGAAACTTCTGCGTCACCGGCCCGTAGACGTACCCTTGGCCGCATCCTACGGTGTAATCGGCAGCGAACAGCGAAAGCACCAAAACGAACAAGAGTACCCGAACGGTCCCGATCCGCATCCGTGCACACCTCCTCGGGTTGCCACCTAAGTATATCCGCGATCACCTCCGCCGCGCAACCGGCGCGAACGACGCCGCGTTGACAGCGTTTCCCCGCCCATGCTAGCCTGGGCCAAAGCGTAACCGCCCAACCCCTCAAGGAGTGGTGCCCTGGTGGAGCCCCGGGACCGGCTGATCGTGGCGCTCGATGCAGGCTCGCTCGGTGAAGCCGAGGCGACCGCGGAACGTCTGCGCGGGACGGTCCGCTGGTTCAAGATCGGCTCCGGGTTGTACACCGCCGCCGGCCCGGCGGCGGTGCAGTCGCTCCTTCCCCACGGCCGCATCTTCTTGGATCTCAAGTTCCATGACATCCCGGCGCAGGTCGCGGGGGCCGTGGCCGCGGCGACCCGTCTGGGGGTCGATCTGATCAACGTGCACGCGGCGGGGGGAAGCGCGATGCTGCGCGCGGCCGCCGCGGCGGGGGAGGAGGCCGCGGCGGCGATGGGACGGCGCGCGCCGACGCTCCTCGGGGTGACGTTGCTCACCAGCGGAGACGCGGCGCTGGTGGAGGAGGTGGGCCTGGTCGGCACGCCCGCGGAGCTGGCGGTGCGCCTGGCACGGCTGGCCCGCGCTGCGGGCCTGGGCGGGGTGATCGCTTCGCCGCAGGACGCCGCGGCGATCCGGACGGCGTGCGGGCCGGACTTCCTGATCGTGTGCCCCGGGATCCGCCCCGCGGGAGCCGCGGTCGACGATCAGCGGCGCGTGCTCACCCCCGGCGAGGCGGTACGCGCCGGTGCCGACATGCTCGTCGTGGGCCGGCCGGTCACCCGGGCCGTCGATCCGCGCCGAGCGGCGGAGGCGGTGGTGCGGGAAATCGCCGATCTCGCGGGGACGCGTTGACACCCGGGGGAGCCCGTACTATAATGCGTTCAATTACCTGGAGCGCATCTGGCGCCGGGTACCTCTGGAGGGCCCATATCGGGTGGGGTTGCTGGACGACGTTTCCGAAGTGTTGATCCGCGAGGACGAGCTTCGGGCTCGCGTCGCGGATCTCGGTCGACAGATCAGCAAGGACTACGACAGCAAGACACCGCTCCTCGTCGGCATCCTGAAAGGCGCTTCGATCTTCCTCTCCGACTTGATCCGGCAGGTCACGATCCCATGCCTGATGGATTTCATAGCCACCAGCTCGTACGACGGAGGTACGGAGAGCTCCGGCATCGTGCGGATCCTCAAGGATTTGGATCAGACGATCGAGGGCCGGCACGTGCTCATCGTCGACGACATCATCGACACCGGGTACACGATGGACTACCTGCGGGAGACGCTCAGAGCGCGGTACCCGGCGAGCCTTCGGATCTGCGCGCTGCTCGACAAGACCAGTCGACGGCGGCGCCACGTCCCCATCGACTACCGCGGGTTTGAGATCCCCGACAAATTTGTCGTCGGCTACGGCCTGGACTACGGGGGCATCTACCGGAACCTGCCGTTCATCTGCGTGCTGAAGCCCGAAGCGTACACGTGACGGGGCAAGGGGTACGGCTGCCGGACCGGCGCGATAGTAGGGAGGTGGGTGAGGATGGAGTTCATCGGTAAGGGTCGGGCGGCGCGGCGCACGTACGGGTTTGACGAGATCGCGCTGGTGCCGGCATCGGCGACCGTGGATCCGAGCGACGTCGACGTCTCCTGGCGGGTCGCGGACCGGACATTCCCCCTGCCGATCGTGGCCTCGGCGATGGACAGCGTCGTGGACGTCCCGCTCGCCGTCGCCCTCTCGCGCCTCGGCGGCATGGCGGTGTTGAACCTGGAGGGGGTGCAGACCCGGTACGCGGATCCGAGGGACGTGCTCGACCGGTTGGCCGCCTCCCCGGCCGAGAAGGTCATCGACCTGATGCAGGAGGTCTACCGCGAGCCGATCAAGGACGACTTGGTCGCGCGCCGCATCGAGGAGATCCGGGACGGCGGAGGGGTCGCGGTCGTCTCCACCACCCCCGTGCAGGCCGGCCGGTTGGGGCCGCTCGCGGCGGAGGCGGGCGCGGCCACCCTGCTCGTGCAGTCGACCGTCATCACCGAGCAGCACCGCAGCGACCGCGGGGGCGCACTCTCGCTCCGCGAACTCACCGCGTCCATCGACATTCCCGTGATGGCGGGTAACTGCGTCTCCTACGAGGCGGCGCTGCAGTTGCTCGAGGCCGGGGTTGCCGCCCTGTTCGTCGGGGTGGGACCGGGCGCGGCGTGCACCAGCCGGAAGGTCTTAGGGGTCGGCGTGCCGCAGGCGACGGCGGTGGTCGATGTGGCGGCGGCGCGCGCCGAGTTCGAGCGGAGGACCGGCCGGCACGTGCCCATCGTTGCCGACGGCGGGATCGCGGTGGGGGGGGACGTGGC
Organism: bacterium; assembly: GCA_035307765.1. Classification (NCBI taxonomy): domain Bacteria; species bacterium. Next base: position 22,018 of record DATGHU010000025.1, read on the forward strand.
GAAGGCGGTGGCGTGCGGTGCGGACGCAGTGATGCTGGGGAGCCTGCTGGCCAGGGCCGAGGAGGCCCCGGGGCGTGGGTTCCATTGGGGAATGGCGACGCCCCACGCGGCACTGCCGCGCGGGACGCGCATCCGGGTGGGGACGACCGGAACCGTGAGCGATATCCTCTTCGGCCCGGCACGGGTCGACGACGGTTCGCAGAACCTCGTGGAGGCGCTGCGCACGGCGATGGGCATGTGCGGCGCCCGCACGCTCCGGCAGATGCAGCAGGCGGAGATCATCATCGCCCCGGCACTGTCGACGGAAGGCAAAACGCTGCAGATCGCCCAGCGCGTCGGGCAGGGGCGCTAGCGGGATGAGCCGCACGCTCAAAGAAGGGCGGCCCGCCGGCGGGCAACGCGAGTCGGGCGCGGCGCAGATCCCCCGGTCGGTCCAGGACTTGGTCGTCGTCCTGGATTTCGGGGCGCAGTACAGCCAACTGATCGCCCGCCGGGTCCGCGAACTGCGCGTGTACAGCCTCATCCTGCCCTTCGACACCCCGCTCGAGGAGCTGAGGGACCTCCGACCGCGGGGGCTGATCCTGTCCGGCGGGCCGGCCAGCGTCTACGATCCTGGCGCCCCCCGGTGCGATCCCGCGTTGTTCGCCTGCGGGATCCCGACCCTCGGGATCTGCTACGGCATGCAGTTGATGGCGCACAGCCTGGGAGGGCGCACGGGGCCGGCGGGCCGGCGGGAGTACGGGCGCACCCGGTTGTTCGTGGACGAGTCGGAAGGTTCGGACAGAATCTTTCACGGCCTGGAGCGGCGCCTGCTCTGCTGGATGAGCCACGGGGACACGGTCCACGCGCTGCCGGCGGGGTTCGAGACCCTCGCCCACTCCGACCACAGCCCCCACGCCGCGATCGCCGATCGCGTCCGGCGGCTGTACGGCCTGCAGTTTCACCCGGAGGTCTCCCACACCCCCTGGGGTACCGACGTCCTGCGGAACTTCCTCTACGAGGTCTGCGGGTGCGCCGCGTCGTGGTCGATGACCTCGTTTACCGAGCGCGCCGTGGAGGAGATCCGCGACCAGATCACGACCGGGCGCGCGATCTGTGCCCTCTCCGGCGGGGTAGATTCGGCCGCGGCCGCCGGGCTCGCCTTCCGCGCCATCGGCGACCGGCTGACCTGTGTCTTCGTCGACCACGGTCTCTTGCGCCGGGGTGAGGCCGCGCAGGTCGTCGAGGTCTTCCGCGACCACTTCGGGGTCCATCTCGTCCACGTGGACGCGCGCGCCCGCTTTTTGGCGCGGCTGACGGACGTCGCCGATCCGGAACGGAAGCGCACCCTGATCGGCAACGAGTTCATCACGGTCTTTGCCGAGGAGGCCGTCCGGATCGGGCGGCCGGAGTTTCTCGTGCAGGGGACCCTCTACCCCGATGTCATCGAGAGCGGCACCCGCACCGCCGCCCGGATCAAGACCCACCACAACGTCGGCGGGCTGCCCGCCGAGATGCCGTTCCGGCTGGTCGAGCCGCTGCGCACCCTGTTCAAGGACGAGGTGCGCCTGGTCGCCCGCTCGCTGGGGCTGCCCGAGGAGATGGTGTGGCGCCACCCGTTTCCGGGACCGGGGCTCGCCATCCGGGTGCTCGGCGAGGTGACCGAGGATCGGCTGGCGATCCTCCGGGAGGCGGACGCGATCGTCACCGAGGAGATCGGCCGGAGCGGATTGGGGCGGGAGCTGTGGCAGGCCTTCGCCGTCCTCCTGCCCGTCCACTCCGTGGGCGTGGCCGGGGACGCCCGGACCTACGGGCACGTCGTCGCGGTCCGGGCGGTAACCAGTCAGGATGGGATGACGGCGGACTGGGCCCGGCTGCCCGCCGACCTGCTGGAGACGATCAGCAACCGCATCACGGGAGAGGTTCGAGGGTGTAGCCGCGTCGTCTACGACATCAGCAGCAAACCGCCTGCTACAATAGAATGGGAATGATCTCGAGAGGAGGGGCCGTGGATTCATTCACGAGGCCCGCTCCCGATTTTGATGCCCTGCTCAACCCCGCGCAGCGCGAAGCGGTCGGGCACGGGGACGGACCGCTGCTCATCCTCGCCGGGGCCGGCTCCGGGAAGACCCGCGTCCTGACATACCGGATCGCCGCCCTGATCCGAGACCGCGGCGTTCCGCCGCAGCGGATCCTGGCGGTGACGTTTACCAACAAAGCCGCCGGCGAGATGCGCGAGCGGGTGGAGCGGTTGGTCGGGCTGCCGATTGCCCGCGCGGTGTGGATGGGGACGTTTCATGCGATCTGCAGCCGGATCCTCCGCCGCTCGGGGGCTCCCGTGGGGGTGGACCCCCGGTTTACCATCTACGACACCGATGACCAGCGGGCGATGATGCGCGAGGTGATCCGGACACTCGACGTCGACGACCGCCAGTTTCCTCCGGCCGCGGTCTTGGCGGCGGTGGGCCGCGCGAAGAACGAGCTCGTGGACCACGTCGCTTTCGCCAGGCGGGCGGAGACCACTCGCGACGAGGTGCTCGGCAAACTCTACGCCGCCTACCAGCGGCGGCTGGATGAGTGCCACGCCCTCGACTTCGACGATCTCCTCGTCCGGACGGTGCAGCTGCTGCGCGAGCACCCGGCGACGCTGGCGGAGTACCAAGGACGCTTTCGGCACCTCCTGGTGGACGAGTACCAGGATACCAACCATGCCCAGTACCTGTTCCTCAGCCTGCTGGCGCAGGCGCACCGGAACGTCTGCGTCGTCGGGGACGACGATCAGGCGATCTACCGGTGGCGGGGGGCGGATGTCCGCAACATCCTCGAGTTCGAACGGGACTACCCGGATGCCCGCGTCATCAAGCTGGAACAGAACTACCGGTCGACCGGCCACATCCTCGCCGCCGCGGCGGCGGTGATCCGCCACAACCCGCACCGGCACACCAAGGCCTTGTGGACCGAGAACGGGGAGGGGGACCCCGTCGTACTCTACGAGGCGTTCGACGGGTACGACGAGGCGCGGTACGTGGGGGATCTCATCCGGGCGCACCGGACGGCGGGGGGACAGGCCGGCGAGATCGCGATCCTCTACCGGACGAACGCGCAGTCCCGCCAGTTCGAGGAGACGTTCCTGCGGCTCGGCATCCCGTATCAGATCGTCGGCGGCCTCCGGTTCTACGAGCGCGCCGAGGTCAAGGATCTCCTCGCCTATCTTCGGCTCGCGTACAATCAGGCGGACGAGGCCAGCCTGCGGCGGGTGATCAACGTGCCGCGGCGGGGGATCGGCGAGGGGACGGTGCGCCGGCTGGAGACGTGGGCCCGGGCCGAGGGGCGCTCGCTGTGGGAGGCCCTGCGCGCCGGGGAGGCGGGGCTCGCTCCCCACCTCCACCGCGCCGCCGCCGAGTTCGCCGCCCTGATCGACGGATTGAGCCGGTACGCCGCCGAGCATTCCGCCCGCGATGTGCTGGTGCATGCCGTCGACGCGACCGGCTACCGCCGGATGCTGGAGGCCGAAGGGACGGACGAGGCCTACGCCCGGCTGGAGAACCTCGACGAGTTGGCGGCGGTGGCGGAGGAGGTCGAGGTGACGATCGGGGAGCCGACGCTGGAGGCGTTTCTCCAGCACCTCGCGCTGATCACCGACGTCGATGCGCTGCAGGACCGCACGGACCGCGTGACCCTGATGACCCTGCACAGCGCGAAGGGGCTGGAATTCCCGGTGGTGGTGCTGGCGGGGATGGAAGAGGGGCTCTTCCCCCACGTCCGTTCGCTGGAGGAAGAGGCGAGCCTGGAGGAGGAGCGGCGCCTGTGCTATGTGGGCATGACACGCGCCCGCCGACGGCTGATCCTGACCTACGCCCACCAGCGGGCGGCGTTCGGCCCGGCCCGGCCCGGGCTGCCCTCGCGGTTTCTGGCTGAGGTTCCCGCGGAATTGCTCACGCGCGCCGCGACCCCCCGTACGCCGACCGGCGACTGGCCCGATGAAGATCGGCCGGTCCCCGAGGTGGCGGTGGGCGATGTCGTCCGGCACAAGACCTTCGGCACCGGCCGCGTGCTCGAGGTCGACGGCGAGGGCCCCCGGGCGATCATCACCGTTCGGTTCGATGAGGTCGGCACGAAGCGCCTCGCCCTGGGCTACGCCCCGTTGCAGGTCACGGGCGGCGGGCGGGAATCATCCGCCGACCAGGCGAATATTCGGAATACCTGAAGATGCGGATGACCTCGCGTGCGGCGGCGTGATCCCGAGCGAGCCCAGCAGCCGCGCACCAGGAAGGAGCCCCTCGACGTGAGAGCCCTCGCCATCTTTTGCCTCCTGGCGGCAACCGTTGCCATCCCCCCAGTGGTTGGTGCTGCGCCGCCGTCGCTGGGGCTTCCGGGGCTGCCGCACCCCAAGGTGATGGTGGGCGAGCCCGGGCGTTTCGGGGGGACGTTCCTCGACGCCCAGGTCAGCGACCCGCGAACCTTCAACCCCATCCTTGTTCAGGAATCCACCTCATCCGGACCGATCGGGAACCTGTTCGAGGGGTTGGTCGAGGACAACGGGGAAACGACCGAGACCGAGCCCGCCCTGGCCGAGTCCTGGACGACCAGCAAGGACGGCCGTACGTGGACGTTCGTGCTGCGCAAGGGGATCGAGTGGACCGATGGGGTGCCGTTCACGGCGGACGACGTGGCGTTTACGTTTCAGGTCATCTACGACAAACAGATCCCCAACAGCCTGAAGGACGTCCTGAGCGTAGAAGGCAGGCCGATCCAGGTCGACAAAGTCGATGCGTGGACCGTGCGCTTCCGCACCGCCGTTCCCTTCGGCCCCTTCCTGCGGCAGATCGGCGTCCCGATCATTCCGAAGCACAAGCTGCTGGCGGCCTACACGGCGGGGAAGTTCAACCAGACCTGGGGGGTGAATACACCGCCGCGCGACCTGGTCGGTACCGGTCCGTACATCATGACCGAGTACAAGCCGGCGCAGCGCTTCTTCTATACGCGAAACCCGCACTACTGGCGGGTCGATCAGGCCGGGCACCGCCTGCCCTACATCGACAAGGTCGTCCTGACGATCGTGCCGGACGCCAACGCCAGCCGGCTGCTGTTCCAGCAGGGAGGCACCGACGAGTACGGGATCCGGCCGCGGGAGTACGCCGAGTTCAAGCGGGGCGAGCGCGCCGGCCACTACACCGTGTACGACGGCGGGCCGACGTTCGGCACCGAGTTCCTGACCTTCAACGAGAACCCCCAAGGCGGCCTGGCCGACTACAAGCTGAAGTGGTTCCAGAACCAGAAGTTCCGCCAGGGGGTGGCCTACGCGATCGACCGGCAGGCGATCATCGCCCAAGTCTACGCCGGCCACGCCATCCCCCAGTACGGGCCGGAGAGCCCGGCCGACAAGTTCTTCTTCGACCCCCACGTGATGTCGTACCCCTACGACCTCGACCGGGCGGCGGCGACCCTGGCGGAGGCCGGGCTGAAGAAAGGGCCGGACGGTGTCCTCCGCGACGCGGAGGGCCATGCGGTGCAGTTTATCATCAGCACGAACTCCGACAACCCCGACCGCGTGGCGATCGGCAACATCATCCGCCAGGACCTCGAGCGCCTGGGGATGCAGGTGACGCTGGCGCCGGAGGCGTTCAACACGTTGGTGAACAAGCTGGTGGAGTCGTACAAGTGGGAAGCGATGGTGATGGGCCTCACCGGCGGCATCGAACCCCACAGCGGGCAGAACGTCTGGAAGTCGTCGGGCACCCTGCACATGTGGTATCCGAAGGAGCCCAAACCGGCGACGCCGTGGGAGGCGCAGGTGGACCGGTACTTCGACCTCGCCGCCACCACGGTGAACCAGAACCTGCGCAAGGACGATTACGACAAGTACCAGGCGATCGTGGCCGAGCAGGTTCCGTTCATCTACACCGCGATTCCGAACGCGTACATCGCGGTGCGCAATCGGTTCGGGAACATCAGGTACACCGCGTTTGGCGGTCCCTTCTGGAACTTCCCGGTGATCTACATCAAGCCCTGATGCGGCATCGTGGCGGTCGGGCACGGCGCAACGGCGTGAGCGCGGGAGAGGGTGGGGGAGGCGGGCCGGCCCGCCCGTCCCGACGGCGGCCCTAGGGCGGGTCCTCCCCCTCGACCATGATTCGGTACATCATCCGCCGGGTGATCCTGCTGGGCCCCCTGCTCGTGGGGATCACCTTCGTGTCCTGGGCGGCGATCCAGCTAGCCAAAGGCTCGGGAGACTATTTCCAGGCGCTCGTCCTCCAGTACCCGCAGATCAGCCCGGCCACGATCGCCGGGCTCCGCGCCCGCTTCGGGATGGATCAGCCGCCCTGGATTCAGTACCTGCGGTGGCTCTGGAACATCCTCCATCTGGATTTCGGACTGTCCTTTGCCTACCAGGTGCCGGTGACCTGGCTGATCGCGAGCCGGGCGCTCAACACCCTGCTCCTCTCCATTACCTCGCTCGTCGTCGCCTGGTCGATCGCCATCCCGGTCGGCATCTACTCGGCCGTGCACCAGTACTCGATCGCGGATGGGGTGTTCAGCGCCGCCGCGTTCATCGCCATCTCCATCCCGAGCTTCTTCAGTGCGCTGCTGCTGCTGTACGCGGCGTTTTGGACGCACCTCGTGCCGCTGCAGGGGCTCACCAGCGTCTACTACGACGGCCTCCCCTGGTACGGCAAGATGCTCGACATCGCCTGGCACCTCATCCTGCCGACGATCGCCCTCGGCGTCTTCTCCGTCGGTGGGTTGATGCGGTACATGCGCACCAATCTGCTCGACGTCCTGAGGGCCGATTACGTGAAGACCGCCCGGGCCAAGGGCGTCCCCGAGCGCCGGGTTATTTTCCGCCACGCCGTCCGGAACGCCATCAATCCGCTGGTGACCCTCTTCGGATTTGAGCTGGGCGGCCTGCTGAGCGGCGCCGCGTTTGTGGAGAACATCCTGGGATACCCGGGGCTTGGCCGGCTCATTCTGGAGGCCCTCCTGAAGAAGGACATCTTTGTGGTGATGGGGAGCCTGCTGCTCGGCAGCGTCCTGCTGATCCTCGGCAATCTCACCGCGGACATCCTGCTCGCCTACGTGGATCCGCGGATCCGGTATGATTGAGCGGACCCGCTAGTGGCGCGAGACCTGGCCGCCGCGCGATCGGCCGCGCAGCAGCAGCGGGAGGCGGCGCGCGCCCGCACACCGCTGCAGTTGGCCTGGCGGCAGCTGCGGCGCCACAGGCTGGCCCTGCTCAGCGGGGCGGCGCTGGTCGTCATCTACGCCGTCATGGTGTTCGCCGAGTTCCTGGCCCCCTACGCCCTCGACTTCTCCGATCGGACCCTGTTCTACGCGCCCCCGGTGGGGGTGCACCTCGTCGATGCGCGGGGGCGGTGGCACGCGCGCCCGTTCGTCTACGCCTACCGCCTGGTCGATCCGGATCTCCGCCTCTACGGGCCCGACACCTCGCGCACCTACGACATCCACTTCTTCGTCCGGGGGTTCCGCTACCGGCTGCTCTGGGTCGTCCCGACCGACGTCCACCTGATGGGCGTCGACGACCCGGCGCGGCTCTTCCTCTTCGGCAGCGATCAGTTCGGCCGGGACCTGCTCTCCCGGATGCTCTCCGGCAGCCGGGTCTCGCTGATGATCGGCCTGTTGGTGGTCCTGATCACCTTTCCGATCGGGCTGATCCTCGGGGGGATCGCCGGCTTCTACGGCGGATGGATCGACAACGTCATCATGCGGTCGGTCGAAGTGCTGGCCTCGTTTCCGACCTTCTATCTCCTGCTCACCCTGGCGACGGTGCTGCCGGCGACCCTCAGCAGTGCGGCCCGGCTGTTCATGATCGCCGCGGTGTTCAGCCTGGTGGGCTGGGGGGGGCTCGCCCGCATCATCAGGGGATTGGTGCTCAGCATCCGGGAGCTGGAGTTCGTGCTCGCCGCCCGGGCCGGGGGGTTGAACGATTTGCGCGTGATCACCCGGCACATCCTCCCCAGCACGTCCTCCTACGTCATCGTCGCCGCGACGCTGACGATTCCGGGGGTGATCCTGGGGGAGAGCGGGCTCTCCTATCTCGGCATCGGCGTCCAGGAGCCCAGCACCAGCTGGGGCCTCCTGCTCGCCCAGGCCCAGAGCATCGACGTCCTCACGCAGTTCCCCTGGCTGCTCCTGCCGGGGCTCGCCATCGTGCTGGTGATCCTCTTCTATAACTTTTTCGGGGATGGTGTTCGAGATGCCCTCGACCCACGGCAGCGCTCCTCGTAAGACGGCGACCCGCCCCCGGCGGGGGCTCCCCCTCGTCCCCGCCGCGATCGCCCTGGTCTTGGTCATCGTGGGCGGGGTCGTCGTCTGGAATCGGATCGCTCGGGTCCAGGAGGGGGTGGTGGTGCCTCCGGTGCCGCAGGGGGTCACCAGGGATCCGGCCACCCGAGCGCGCGGGGCCGTGGTCAGCATCTCGGGGGAGGAAAGCCATCCGCGCGCCACCTACGATCCGGCGGCGGGGACGGTGACCGTGCGCTTTCAGTCCAAGTACTACGACCCCAAGCACACCGCGGCGCTCAACCGGCAGTACCTGGCGACGGAGGGCCGGCTGGTCGTCCAGTTGATCCTGTACAACGACCCCGAGATCGGCCGGGCCGTCGTCGACCTGTACCAGGGCCGGCGGCTGCTGGCCACCGTGGGGGGGGGCCCGGCGAATTCCTACAACGACTATACGGTTCAGTATCCGAAGGATCTCCCCTGAGGCCCTTCGGGCGGCGTCCGGGGGAGGCTCCCGTGACGCAAGCGGAGCGCTCCCCGGGCCCACAGGCCAGCGGCGGCGGGGAGAGGATTTGAGAGGAGCCTAATGGAATGGTGCCGTGTTGATGGGTGATGCATAACACCGGCACAAGGCCCGGGGAGGGGTGACGGGTGGCCGACCCGCTGCTTTCAGTCCGAAACCTGAAGACCTACTTCTATACCGACGAAGGGGTCGTTCGGGCGGTCGATGGCCTCAGCTACGACCTGCAACGCGGGGAGACGCTGGGCATCGTCGGGGAGTCGGGGTGCGGCAAGAGCGTCCACGCCCTGTCCGTGATGCGGCTGATCCCGACGCCGCCAGGCAAGATCGTGGACGGGCAGATCTTCTTCGAGGGTCGGGATCTGCTGAAGTTGTCCGACGAAGAGATGCGGAAGATCCGCGGCAACCGGATCGCGATGGTCTTTCAGGAACCGATGACCTCGCTCAATCCCGTGCTCACGATCGGCGAGCAGATCGCCGAGGCGGTGATGCTTCACCAGCGGCTCGACAAAAGGGCCGCCTGGGGGCGCGCCGCCGAGATGCTCGATCGCGTGAAGATCCCCTTGGCCAAGCAGCGGGTGAAGGACTACCCCCACCAGTTCTCCGGAGGGATGCGCCAGCGCGTCATGATCGCGATGGCGCTCTCCTGCAACCCTTCCGTGCTCCTGGCCGACGAGCCGACGACCGCGCTGGACGTGACGATTCAGGCGCAGATCATCGAGTTGATGCGCGAGCTGCAGCGGGACTTCGGGACGTCGATCATCATGATCACCCACAACCTCGGGGTGGTCGCGGAGATGTGCGACAACGTCGTCGTGATGTACGCCGGCCGGCCGGTCGAACACACCGACATCAAACGGACCTTTAAGGAACCCAAACACCCGTACACCTGGGGCCTGCTGCACTCCGTCCCGAAGCTGTACGTACGGCAGGAGCGGCTGGTCCCGATCGAGGGACAACCCCCGAGCCTGATCGACCTGCCGCCGGGGTGTTCGTTCGCCCCGCGGTGCCCGTTCGCCATGGAGGTCTGCGTGCAGGTCGATCCGCCTGACCTGACCGTGTCCCCCGGGCACACGGCGAAGTGCTGGCTGTACTCGGACAAGGCGACGGAGAAGGAGAAGGAAGCCGCCGCGGCGGCGGGCCTGGCGGCGTCGTTGAGCTCGTCCACGTAGTTCGCATCCCGGACGGGGTGGGGGGGACGGATGGCAGCGAACAGCGAGATTCTCCTGGAGGTCAAGAACCTCCGCAAGTACTACCCGGTGACGAAGGGGTTCATCTTCCAGCGCCAGGTGGGGGCCGTCAAAGCGGTCGACGATATCAGCTTCTTCATCCGGAAGGGCGAGACCCTCGGGCTGGTGGGGGAGTCCGGGTGCGGCAAGACCACCACGGGCCGGGTGATCCTCCGGCTCCAGGAGCCGACCCAAGGGGAAGCGCTCTTCGAGGGACGGGACATCTTCAAGCTCCGGAAGGAAGAGCTCCGCCGGCTCCGTCGGGACATGCAGATCATCTTCCAGGATCCGTACTCCTCGCTCAACCCGCGGATGACCGTCGGGGACATCATCGGCGAGCCGCTGGAGATCCACAAACTCGCCCGCGGGAAGGAAAAGGTCCGGCGCGTTCAGGAGCTGCTCGAGGTCGTCGGCCTCTCCCCGTACCATGCCAACCGCTACCCCCACGAGTTCAGCGGCGGCCAGCGGCAGCGGATCGGGATCGCCCGGGCGCTCGCGGTCAACCCCAAGCTGATCATCGCCGATGAGCCGGTCTCCGCGCTCGACGTCAGCATCCAGGCGCAGGTGCTCAACCTCCTGGAGGAGCTGCAGAAAGAGTTCGGGCTGACCTACCTGTTCATCGCGCACGACCTCTCGGTGGTGAAGCACATCAGCGACCGGATCGCCGTGATGTACCTCGGGAAGATCGTGGAGCTGGCCGCGACCGAGGACCTGTTCAGCACCCCCCAGCATCCCTACACCGAGGCGCTGCTCTCCGCGGTGCCGATCCCGAACCCGGAACTGCGCCGGGAGCGCATCATTCTGCCGGGGGACGTGCCGAGCCCCATCAACCCGCCCTCGGGGTGCCGGTTCCACACCCGGTGCCTGTACGCCGAGCCGAGGTGCAAGGTGGACGAGCCGGAGTTCCTTGACGACGGCCGCGGGCACTTTACCGCCTGCCACGTCATGCCGTTCAAGACCCAGCGCAGCAAGGCCGCGGTGCTGCCCCGGCAGGCGGTGAACCCCTAAGTGAACCTCCCGCGGGGGTTCTCCGTATTCTCGGGGACCAATCGATGTCGCTTTTGCTTCGGGTTGGGGCATGTCTAGGATACGCATCACTTCGGGGGGCGGAGACCGATGAGGAGCCAGCGGCTGGGGGCGTTGTGTCTGGTCGGCGTATTGTTCGTGCTGACCCTGGGCACCGGTGCGCGCGGGGCCAGCGAACCCGTCAAGAATCCGGATACGTTCGTCACGCTGCGGTACGGGGATCCCGAAAGCCTCGACCCGGCCTGGGCCTACGACACGGCGAGCACCGAGATCGTCTACCCCAACGTCTACGAGGCGCTGATCGGCTACGACGGCACCGTCCTCTCGCACTACGTGCCGATGCTCGCCACGGCGGTCCCCTCGCTGGCCAACCATCTGGTCAGCGCCGACGGGCTGACGTACACCTTCCCGATCCGGACGGGCGTGAAGTTCCACGACGGCACGACGATGACGCCCGAGGACGTGCGGTACTCGATGCTCCGGTTCATGCTGCAGGATCGGGACGGCGGGCCGTCCTGGCTGCTGCTGACCCCGCTGCTCGGGGTGGCCAGCACCCGCGACTCCGCGGGAAAGATCGTCGTCACCTACGAGCAGGCGGCCAAGGCCGTGGCCGTGCAGGGGGACAACGTGGTCTTCCACCTGGCGCATCCCTATGGGGCGTTCTTGAGCATTATGGCGGCGTGGTCGTTCGTGCTGCCCAAAGCCTGGGCGGCGGCGCACGGCGATTGGGACGGCAACCCGGCCACCTGGCAGAAGTACAACAACCCCAAGCTGCAGGACCGCTACGAGTTCGACCACATGAACGGCACCGGGCCGTTCACGCTGGAGTCGTGGGACCGGCAGTCGAAGCAGATCCTCCTCACCCGAAACGCCGCGTACTGGAGAAAGCCGGCCCGCCTGGCCCGGGTGGTGATCCGCAACGTCTCGGAGTTCACCACCCGGCGGCTGGCGCTCCAGCAGGGAGACGCCGACCTCGTCGCGGTGGACCGGTCGGACCAGAGCAAAGTGGAGGGGCTGCCCGGGGTGAAAATTGAGGACAACCTGCCATTGCTCGTCCTCCAGGTGCTGCAGTTCAACTGGAAGATCGACGCCACCGGCAATCCCGATGTGGGCAGCGGGAAGCTCGACGGGAACGGGATCCCGCCGGATTTCTTCAGCGACGTCCACGTCCGCCGCGCCTTCGCCTACGCCTTCGACTACGGGACCTTCATCCGGGATGCGTACCGGGGAAAGGCCATCCAGCCAAACGGTCCGATCATCCAGGGGCTCCTCGGGTACACCCCAACCGCCCCAGTGGTCGCGTTCGATATCGCCAAGGCGACCCAGGAGTTCAAGGAAGCCTGGGGAGGGAAGCTCTGGGACGCCGGGTTCAAGTTTACGCTGACGTACAACACGGGGAACTCGGCACGCCAGATCGCCTCCGAGATCATCAAGGACAAGGTGCAGGCCATCAACCCGAAATTCAAGATCGACGTCCGGAACATCCAGTGGTCGACGTTCCTCGGGGCCACCCGGGCGCACAAGGGGACCCTCTACGCGCTGGGGTGGGCGGTCGACTATCCCGACCCCGACGATTTCGCGGCGCCGTTCATGGACAGCCGGGGGACCTACCCCCCGGAAAACAGCTATAGCAACCCCGAAGCCGACAAACTGGTGAAGGAAGGCGCCGAGGCCACCGATCCCGCAAAGCGGAAGGCGATCTACGAGCAGCTGACCAAGGTGTCTTCCAATGACGTCCCCTACATCTACGAGGCGCAGCCGACTGGTTTTGCGGTGATGCGGTCGTGGGTGCGGGGATGGTACTACAACGCCGTGATCATCCAAGACTACTACCCATTGTTCAAGCAGTAGCACACGTCGGCGGGCCGGCCCCGGGTGGGCCGGCCCGCACCGCCGATGATCGCCTTCATATTTCGCCGGCTGCTCCTCCTCCCATTCGTCGCCCTGGGCGTGTCGCTGCTGATCTTTTCCCTGACGCAGTTCCTGACCCCGGCGATGCGGGCCAGCCTCTACATCCACGACCCAAAACAGCTGGCGGCGCTGCCGGAGATCATCCGGAAATACCACCTCGATCAACCCGTCTACGTCCAGTACGGAGGGTGGCTCGCCCAGATCGCGCACGGGGATCTCGGCTGGAGCGAGACGGCGCGGGAGCCCGTCGCCGACGCGATCCGCGGCTACTTCCCCGCGACCTTTGAGCTCGGCCTCTACTCGTTCCTCTGCATCCTCGGGTTCGGCATCTGGCTGGGGACCCAATCGGCGGTGCACAAGGACCGGATCATCGATCACCTCAGCCGGTTCACGTCGATCAGCGGGGCCTCGCTGCCGACGTTCGTCTGGGGCCTGCTGCTGCTGATGGTGTTCTACGGCCACTTCGGCTGGTTTGCGCCGGGGCGGCTCTCGCTCGACGCCGACCTGTTCGTGCACAGCCCCCGATTTCACGCATTTACCGGCCTCATGACCATCGACGCGGTGCTGAACGGCCAGTGGTGGGTGTTCTGGGATGCGGTGCGCCACCTGGTGCTGCCGGTGGCGACGCTGACCTACTACCTCACGGCCGTGCTCGTCCGGATCACCCGCTCCTCGATGCTGGAGACCTTGGCCGCCGACTACGTCCGCACCGCCCGGGCGAAGGGGCTGGCGCAGCACGTGGTCGTCGACAAGCACGCCCGCCGGAACGCCCTCATCCCGGTGATCACCCTCGCCGGGCTCCTCTTCGTGGGGCTGCTGAGCGGGGTGGTGATCACGGAGACCGTCTTCAATTTCCCGGGGATCGGCCGCTGGGGCGTGGGGGCCAGCCAGCAGCTCGACATCCCCGCGGTGACCGGGTTTGCGCTGATCTTCGCCGGCCTCCTCGTGCTGGGAAACCTCTGCGCGGACGTCCTCTACGCCGTGGTGGACCCGCGGATCCGACTGCATTGAGCGCGGTACGCTCCGCCCCAGCCCTCCCCCTCTCGCGGGCGTCCGGCGTGCCGCGGCGGGTGGAGACCGGGTGGCACCGCACGGTGCGCCGGTTTCGGAAGAACCCGCTGTCCGTGCTCGGCGGGCTGATCGTGGTGCTTTTTGCGCTGGTCGCCCTGCTGGCCCCGGTCCTGGCGCACCCGACCGAGCGGAATCCCTACATGATCCCCCACTCCGGGTACTCCAGCGATCCGCGCCCGCCCGGGCCGGGACACCCCTTCGGCACCACCGAGGAGCAGTTCGACCTGTACTACGGGGTGATCTGGGGGGCGCGCACCGCGTTCGTCGTCGCGCTGACGGTGGTGGCGACGGCCGTGGTCACGGCGCTGATCCTGGGCAGCGTCAGCGGGTACTACGGCGGGCCCGCGGACGAGCTGGTGATGCGGATTACCGACATCTTCCTGGCATTCCCCGGGCTGATCCTGGCCGTGGTGATCGTGGCGGTGCTGGGGCAGAGCGTCCGGAACGCGGTCATCGCCATCGCCGTGGTGGAGTGGCCGACCTACACCCGCCTCCTGCGGGGCGAGTTTCTCCGGGTGCGCGACATCGAATACGTGCAGGCCGCCCAGGCCCTGGGGGGTGGCGACTTCCACATCATCACCCGCCACGTGATTCCCAACACCATCTATCCGATGTTGATCCTGGCCTCGTTGAACATGGGGGGCATCGTCATCACCTTCGCCGCCCTCTCCTTCTTGGGCCTCGGCGCGCCCCCCGGCTACGCCGACTGGGGGCAGCTGATCAACCTGTCCCACAACTGGATCGCGGGAACGGCCGGCGACCCCTTCACGTACTGGTACACCCTCATCGTCCCGGGGACCGCGATCTTCCTGTTCGTCCTGGGATGGAACCTCCTCGGGGACGCCTTCCGCGACATTTTCGATCCCCACCTTCAGGGGAGCCGGTAGCCGCCCATCCAGGGAACCCGTTCCTCCTGACCGAACACGGTCTCCATGGGCGAGGCCCGTCCGCGGGCTCGCCCGTCCATCTGCCAGAGGAGGGGGAGGAGATGCACACGGTACCATGGATCCGGCGCACGACCGCCGTGGCCGCCGCGGTGCTCCTGATCGGCGCACTGAGCGTGGTCACCGTTCGCGGCGCGGGGGAGCCGGTGAAAAATCCGGGGACGTTCGTCGAGCTGCAGTTTGGGGATGTGAGCAGCCTCGATCCCGATCTCGCCTACGACATCTACTCCGCCGAACCGATCTGGCCCAACGTCTACGAGACGCTGATCACGTACAGCGGGTCGTCGCTCGACAAGTTTCAACCGATGCTGGCGACCGAAGTGCCGAGCCTGGCCAACCACCTGATCAGCCCGGACGGGCTCACCTACACCTTTCCGATCCGGAAGGGCGTCCACTTTCACGACGGGTCGGTGATGACCCCCGATGACGTCGTCTACTCGATCCGGCGGTTTCTGCTCCAGGACAGGCCGGCGGACCGGCGTGGCTCCTGCTCAGCCCGCTCTTGGGGATCGACAGCACCCGCGACGACAAGGGGAAGATCCAGGTGGCCTTCGCCGACGTCGCGCGGGCGGTGAGCGCCAAGGGCGACGACGTCGTCATCCACCTGAAGAAGCCCTTCGCGCCGTTCCTGACGATCATCGCCGCCTGGGGAGGCGTGATGCCGCGCGCCTGGGCGGCGGCGCACGGGGATTGGGACGGCAGCGCGGGGACGTGGCAGAAGTACAACAACCCCAAGACCGAGGACCGCTACGCCTTCGACCACATGGACGGCACGGGGCCCTTCAAGCTCGATCACTGGGACCGCCAGGCCAAAGAAGTCCTCCTCGTCCGGAACGACAGCTACTGGCGACTCCCGCCGCGCTCGAGCGGGTCGTGATCCAGTCGGTGGCGGAGTTCACCGCCCGGCGCCTGCAGCTGCAGCAGGGCGACGCCGACCTGGTCGTCGCCTCGCTGAACCAGGAGAACCAGCTGCGCGGCCTGCCGGGCACGGTGATCGAAGACAACCTCCCCCAGATCGCCGTCCAGACGCTGCAGTTCAACGTCAAGATCAACACCGAGGCCAACCCGGACGCGGGCAGCGGCCGCCTGGACGGCGCGGGGATCCCGCCGGACTTCTTCGCCGACATCCACGTGCGGCGGGGATTCGCCTATGCCTTCGACTACGCCGCGAACCTGAACGGGGCCTACGCCGGCAAGGGCGTCCTGCCCCACGGCCCGATCGTGCAGGGGCTGCTGGGGTTCGACCCCACGATCCCGGTGTACACGACGAGCCGCGAGAAGGCCGTCGCCGAGTTCAAGGAGGCGATGGGGGGCAAGGTCTGGGACACCGGGTTCAAGCTCACGATCCCGTACACCGCCGGGAACACCGCGCGGCAGGTGGGGGCGCAGATCGTCAAGGACACGGCCGAGGCGATCAACCCCAAGTTCCAGATCGCGTCCCGGCCGGTGCCGTCCAGCGCCCTGACTGACCTCCTCTTCAGCCACAAGGGGACGATGTACTTCCTGGGCTGGTTCGCCGATTATCCGGACCCGCACGACTTCGCGCAGCCGTTTCTGTCGGCGAACGGGTACTTCCCGGTCCGGGGTGGGTACCGGAATCCCGAGGCGGACCGGCTGATCGACCAGGCCGTCGGCACCGCCGACCCGGAGAAGCGAAAGGCCCTCTACAAGCAGCTCTCCATGATCGCCTACAACGATGTTCCGTACCTGTTCCTCGTCCAGCCCGTCACCTACTACGCGATGCGCTCGTGGGTGCACGGCTGGTACTACAACCCGATCTACCCGGGGCAGTACTTCTACACGATCAGCAAGCGCTGACCCGCCGGGCGTTCTCCGATGAGTCCGCGGGGCGGCCCGATGCTTGAGCCGCCCCGCGGCGCTGTGCTACGATGACACCGGATGGACGATTGGGGGGCATCGCAGCGATGATCGATGATCGGACCGTGGCGCGTGTCGCCCGACTCAGCCGGCTGGAGCTCTCCGCGGAGGAACGCGATCGGTTTCGCGCGCAGCTCGGGCAGATCCTCGAGTACGTGCAGTCGCTCGACGCCCTCGATGTGAGAAACGTCCCGCCGACCGCGCACGTGCAGGCGGCGGTCAACGTCCTGCGCGATGACGTCGCCGCTCCCTCCCTCGATCAACGCGCGGCGCTCGCGAACGCCCCCGCCGAGGAGGACGGCTACTTCGTCGTTCCGCCGGTGATCACCGAGGAATGAGCACAGCGCCCGGTCTCGCCGACCGGTCGGCCTGGGAGCTGCGCGACCTGTACCGGCGGCGGGAAACCTCCCCGACGGAGGTGGTGCGCGCCCTCCTCGACCGCATCGCCGCGGAGGAGCCGCGCCTGCATGCCTATCTGTCCGTGGACCGCGAGACCTCGCTGGCCGATGCCGCGCGGTGGGACGCCGCCGCCGGCGCGGAGGACGCGCCGCCGCTGGCCGGGATCCCGGTGGCGATCAAGGACAACATCTGTACGCGCGGCTGGCCGACGACCTGCGCCTCGCGCACGCTGGAGCGGTTCCGGCCCCCCTACGACGCGACCGTTGTGGCGCGGCTGCGCCGGGCCGGCGCGATCCTGGTGGGGAAGGTCAACCTCGACGAGTTCGCGATGGGCAGCAGCACCGAGTACTCCGCCTTCGGGCCGACCCGCAATCCCTGGGATCCCACTCGGGTCCCGGGGGGCACGAGCGGGGGCCCGGCGGCGGCGGTGGCGGCGGGGGAGGCCACGCTGGCGCTCGGGTCGGACACCGGCGGGAGCATCCGCCAGCCCGCGGCGTTCTGCGGCGTGGTCGGGCTCAAACCGACCTACGGCCGGGTCTCGCGGTACGGGCTGGTCGCGTTCGCGTCGTCCCTCGATCAGATCGGTCCGCTTGCCCGCGATGTGCGCGACGCCGCGCTCCTGCTTCAGGTGATCGCGGGGCACGATCCGGCCGACGCCACCTCCGCCCGGGTCGAGGTGACACCCTACCTGGAGCGGCTGACCGGGGAGATCCGCGGGAAGCGCCTGGGCGTGGTGCGCGAGTTCTTCGCCGAGGGCCTCGATCCGGCGGTCGGCGCAACCGTCCGCGAGGCGATCGCGACCTGCCGCCGCCTCGGCGCGGTGTGCGAAGACGTCTCGCTGCGCCTCGCCGCCTCCGCGCTGCCGGCCTACTACATCATCGCGCCCGCCGAGGCGAGCAGCAACCTGGCGCGGTACGCCGGCGTTCACTACGGGCACCGGTCGGCGGAGGCCCGCGATCTCGAGACGCTCTATTCGCGGACCCGGCGGGAGGGGTTCGGCGCGGAAGTCAAACGGCGGATCATGCTTGGCACCTACGCGCTCTCCGCCGGGTACTACGAGGCGTTCTACCTCCGCGCCCAGCGCGTCCGGACGCTGATCCGCCAGGACTTCGAGGCGGCCTTCGCCCGGTTCGACGCGCTGATCGGCCCGGTCGCGCCCACCACGGCGTTCCGGCTGGGGGAGAAGGTCGACGATCCGCTGCAGATGTACCTGTCCGACATCTACACCGTGCCGCTGAATCTCGCCGGGATCCCGGGGATCTCGGTGCCCTGCGGGTTCGTCGGCGGGCTCCCGGTGGGGCTGCAGGTGATCGGCCGACCCTTCGACGAGGAGACGATCCTGAACGTGGCCTACGCCTTCGAGCGGGCCACGCCGTTTCACACCGCGCGGCCCCCACAGGCCGGCGGCCAGTCTCGGTCATGACTCCCCGGTCAACGCCGCCCGCCGGCGGGTGGCGGCGCGTCGGGTGGGCCCTCGCCCCGATGCCCGGGAGGCGGTAGCGGCATGGGCGCGAGGTACGAGACGGTCATCGGCCTGGAAGTGCACGTCCAGCTCAGCACGGCCAGCAAGATGTTCTGCGCCTGCGCCGTGGCGTTCGGCGGGCCGCCGAACACGCTGACCTGCCCCGTATGCCTCGGTCTCCCCGGATCGCTCCCCGTCCTGAACCGCCGCGCCGTCGAGTTCGGGATCCGGACGGCGCTGGCGCTGGGGTGCGCCATCCACCCGGAGAGCCAGTTCCACCGCAAAAACTACTACTATCCGGACCTGCCGAAAAACTATCAGATCTCGCAGTACGAATACAAGGACCATCCGCCGCTCGCGACCGGGGGGGTGCTCCGCGTCTCCGCGGGGGGAGACACCCGGACGGTCGGCATCCGGCGCGTGCACCTTGAGGAGGACACGGGCAAGCTCGTGCACGCCGAGGGGCGCAGCCTCGTGGACTACAACCGGTCGGGGACCCCGCTGATGGAGGTCGTCACCG
Organism: bacterium; assembly: GCA_035307765.1. Taxonomy (NCBI): domain Bacteria; species bacterium. Next base: position 41,198 of record DATGHU010000025.1, read on the forward strand.
AGCCCGATCTCCGCTCCCCCGACGAGGCGCGGTCCTTTCTCGGCCACCTGCGGGCGACGCTGCAGTTCGCCGAGGTGACGAGCGGACGCCTGGAGGAGGGCACATTTCGCTGCGACGCCAACCTCTCGCTCCGCCTTCCGGACGGCCCGCACGGAACCCGGACGGAGGTCAAGAACATGAACTCTCTCCGCTCCGTGGAACGGGCCCTGCGGTTCGAGGAGGCGCGGCAGCGGCAGGTACTGGAGCAGGGGGGATCGATCACTCAGGAAACGCGCCACTGGGACGAGGACCGGGAGATCACCTTCGCCTCTCGCGAAAAGGAAGAGGCGCAGGACTACCGGTACTTCCCGGAGCCGGACCTGGTCCCCCTCCGCGTCGACGCGGCGTGGGTGGATCGCGTCCGCGCCGAGCTTCCCGAACTCCCCGAGGCACGCCGCCGCCGCTACGTCGACGTCCTCGGCCTGCCGGAGCACGATGCCACGGTGCTCACCGCGACCCGGGCGATGGCCGAGTTCTTTGAGCGCACCGCCGAGGCGTTTCCGCACCCGAAGGTGGTGAGCAACTGGCTGATCGGCGACGTGGCCGCCTACCTCAACGTCGTGGGGCGCGAGATCGACGAGGTCCCGATCCGCCCCGAGTCGCTCGCCGGGTTGCTGGCGCTGATGGACGCCGGCACGGTGAGCGGACGGTCGGCGAAAGAGGTGCTGGAAGAGATGCTGCGCACCGGCCGCCCCGCGGACGCCATCGTCGCCGAACGGGGGCTGGTGCAGATCAGCGATGAAGCGATGCTGGCCCGGGTCGTGCAGGACGTGATCGCCGAGCACCCGGGACCGGTGGCCGATGTCCGCGCGGGCAAGGTGCAGGCGCTGACCTTTCTGGTGGGACAGGTCATGAAGAAGACCCGCGGCCGGGCCAACCCCTCGCTGGCCAACCGGCTGATCCGGGAGCAGTTGCGTGCCGGGTAGCCCGGGCGTACCTCGGAGCCCTCGACCGCCGCGGCGTCCACCTCGGCGTCGCCGGCGGTCGCGCGCCGGCCCCCGCCTGGCCAGGGGTGAGAAGCTCGTGGTTCGGTTCACGCGGATGGGCCCCGACGGCGAGGCGATTGCGAACGTCTCGGGGCGCGACCTCGCCGTTCCCTATGCCGCGCCCGGTGAAGAGGCCCGCGTCCGGGTTCAGAGCGTCCGGCGCGGCCAGGCGCGGGGGCAACTCATCGCCCTGCGGGTGGTCTCCCCCCGCGTGGTGCCTCCGCGATGCCCCCACTTCGGCCGCTGCGGCGGCTGCCAGTGGCAGCACCTCGAGTACCGCGCGCAGCTGGAGCAGAAGGCCGCGCTCGTGCGCGCCGCGCTCGGGCGCACCGGCGTGCCGCCCCACCTCGTCTCCCCGGCGATCGGATGGGAGCCCCCCTGGGCGTTTCGTACCCACCTCGAGGCCGCCGTCGGCACGCGCGAGACCAAGCCGGTGCTCGGGTTCTCGAGCTGGGGCGGGGGCCGGATCATCGAAATCCAGCAGTGCCCGGTGCAGCACCCGGGGAACGTCTCCGCCCTCCATGCCCTGCGGGAGGCCTGGGAGCCGCTCCACCCGCTGGCGGGCGTCCTCCGCGGTCTGCTCAGCCGGACGGGCGCCGCCACGGGGGAGGTCCTGGCCGGGGTCTCCGCGGTCCGGCGGCTGTCGCCGGCCGAGCGCCTCCTGATCGTGCGGGCGCTGCTCGACCGGATCCCGCACTTGGTGGGGCTGATGGAAGTGAGGGCCCCGCGCGGCCACCTCCTGGCAGGCCGGCGGGCCGACCTCCTCTGGGGGCGGCCGTACGTGGCGGACGAGGTGGCCGGTGTGCGGTTCCACATCCCCCTGCTGGCGGAGTTTCCGGTGAACGCCCTGAGTCTGCCCGGGGTGATCGAGCTGGTCCTGGCTGAACTCGACGCTTCGTCCGCCGACACCGTGGTGGAGCCGGACGCCGGGATCGGCGCCTACACGTGTCACCTGGCGCTGGCCGCGGGGCGCGTCGTCGCGGTGACCGAAGCGGCGCAGCTGGATGCCGCGTGGGCGAACGCCCGCCTGAACCGCCTGACGAACTGCTATTTTTATACGCGCGATCCGGCGCGGGCGCTCGGAAAGCTGGCCGGCGCGCACCTGGCCTTTCTTCATCCCACGGGCGGTGGGATCGCCCCGGGGCTTCTCCGCGCGCTGAGGGCGGCGGGGGTGCGACGCGTCGTCTACCTGGGACGGGCCCTCCGCGCGCTGGAGCGCGACGTTGCGGCGCTGGCGCGCGATGGCTACCGGGTTCTCGCCGTGCGGCCGATCGATCTCAGCCCGCACACGAGCCGCGTCCACGCGCTGGTCACGGCGTCTGCGGCATGATCCGCGCCCGCTCTCGAACGCAGGACTTGCCCTCCAGGGATCGAACCCCCTAGGGGTCGTAAGGCGCCGGAGGCACCGTCTGCATGCCCGCTGAGTTCGTCCACTGCCACCTCCACAGCGAATACTCCCTGCTCGATGGTGAAAGTCGGATCGCTGCCCTGATGCAGCGGGCCCAGGAGTTGGGGATCCCCGCGCTGGCGCTGACGGATCACGGCGCGATGTACGGGGCGATCGAGTTCTACCAAGAGGCCAGGGCGCACGACATCACCCCGATCATCGGGGTCGAAGCGTACGTCGCTCCCCGGCGGATGATCGACCGCGACCCCAAGCTCGACGCGTCGGCCTTCCACCTCGTGCTGCTGGCGGCGAACCTCGAAGGGTACCGGAACCTGCTCAAGCTCACGACCGCCGCCCACCTCGACGGCTTTTACTACAAGCCGCGCATCGACCGGGAGCTGCTGAGCCGCTACGCTGGCGGGCTGATCGGCCTGTCGGGATGCCTCCAGGGGGAGGTGCCGCGGGCCCTGCTGCGCGGCGACGGCGCGGCGGCGGCCGAGATCGCGGCGACCTACCGCGATATCTTCGGTCCCGGAAACTTTTACCTGGAGGTCCAGGACCACGGGCTCCCCGACCAGCGGACGCTGATCCACGGCATCACGCCGCTCGCCCGCGACCTCGGCCTGCCCCTGGTGGCGACCAATGACGTCCACTACGTCACGCGGGACGAGGCGGACGCCCAGGACGTCCTGATGTGCATTCAGATGGGGCTGGCGCTCGATCAGAAGGACAAGCCCCGGATGGGGGAGACCCCCGAGTTTTACCTGAAGAGCCCCGCGGAGATGGCGGCGCGGTTTGCCGAGCTGCCCGAGGCGCTCGCGAACACGCTGGCGATCGCGGAGCGCTGCCGGCTGGAGATCGAGACCGGCCAACTGAAGCTGCCGCTCTTCCCCGTGCCGGAGGGCGAGACGGCGGACTCCTATCTGCGCCGGCTCTGCGAGGCCGGGATCCGGCGGATCTACGGTCAGCTCACCCCGACGCTCGGGGAGCGGCTGGACTACGAGCTGGGCATCATCGCCAAGATGGGCTACGCCGCCTACTTCCTCATCGTGCAGGACTTCGTCAACTTTGCCCGCCGCGGCGGCATCTTCACCACGGTGCGGGGGTCCGCCGCCGGGAGCCTGGTCCTGTATGCCTGCGGCGTCACCGATGTCGACCCGATCGCCTACCGGCTGCCCTTCGACCGCTTCCTCAACCTGGAGCGGTACACGATGCCGGACATCGACGTCGATTTCATGGACAGCCGCCGCGACGAGGTGATCAAGTATGTGATGGACAAGTACGGCGCCGACCGCGTGGCGCAGATCATCACCTTCGGGACGATGGGCGCCCGCGCCGCCATCCGGGACGTCGGCCGGGTGATGGGGCTGCCCTACGGAGACGTCGACCGCATCGCCAAGCTGATCCCGGGCCCCTTCGTGACGCTGAAGGAGGCGCTGGAGGCGGAGCCGGAGCTGCGGGCGGCCGCGCAGGACAACGCCCAGGTCCGCCGGTTGCTGGACCTGGCCCAAAAGCTCGAAGGCGTCGCCCGCCACGCCAGCACCCACGCCGCCGGGGTGATCATCTCCCGCGATCCCCTCATCGACCAGGTCCCGCTGCAGCGCGCGACCAAAGGGGACCTCGTGATGACGCAGTTCGACATGAACAGCGTCGCCGCGATCGGCCTGCTGAAAATGGATTTCCTCGGGCTGACGAACCTGACGATCCTCGATAGCGCCATCCGGATCATCCGCGAGACCCGGGGGGTGGAGATCGACCTTCAGCAGGTCGCGCTCGACGACCAGCCCACCTATGCGCTGCTGTCCTCGGGCGAGACGACCGGCATCTTCCAGCTGGAGGGTCGCGGCATTCGGCGGTACCTCAAGGACCTGCGGCCGGACCGGATCGAGGACGTGATGGCGATGGTCGCGCTCTTCCGCCCCGGCCCGATGGCGAACATCCCGTCGTACATCCGGCGGAAGCACGGCCAGGAACCGGTGACCTACCTCCACCCGCTGCTCGAGCCGGTGCTCAAGGATACCTACGGGGTGATGGTCTATCAGGAAGATATCATGACCGTCGCCCAGGCGGTGGCGGGCTACACGCTGGCCGAAGCCGATGTGCTCTGCTATGCCATCCGCAAGAAGATCAAGGATCGCCTGCTCGCCCAGCGGGAGAAGTTCGTCCGCGGCGCCCGGCAGAAAGGGGTGCCCGCGAGGATCGTCGACCAGATCTTCGAGCAGTTCGAGCCGTTCGCCCGCTACGGGTTCAACCGCGCGCACGCCGCCTGCTACGGGCTGATCGCCTACTACACGGCTTATCTCAAGGCGCACTACTCGGCCGAGTACATGACCGCGGTGATGACCAGCGACGCCGGCAACACGGAAAAGGTGGCGGAGGCCGTCGCGGAGTGCCACCGCATGGGCATCCGCATCCTCCCCCCCGACGTGAACACCAGCGCGGCGTCGTTTACGGTCGAGGGCGACGCGATCCGGTTCGGGCTGGCCGCGGTCCGCAACGTCGGCCTCGGCGCCGTGGAGTCGATGATCGCCGCGCGGACCTCTGAGCGGTTCGCCAGCCTGACCGATTTCTGCTCGCGGGTCGACACGCGGCAGGTCAACCAGCGGGTCGTCGCCAGCCTGGTCAAGGCGGGTGCGCTGGATTCGCTGGGGACCTCGCGGGCCCAGATGCTGCAGACGCTCGACGACACGATGGACCAGGCCCAGCGTGCCCAACGGGTCCGGCTGCAGGGTCAGACCGGGCTGTTCGACCTCGGGGTGGGGGAGGCTCCCGCCCCGCCGGGGCCGGAGGCCGGGGAGGAGTTCAGCCGGGACGAGCTGCTGACGATGGAAAAGGAGATGCTCGGCCTCTACATCTCCGATCATCCGCTCACCCGCTGGCAGCCGGTGCTGGACCAGCGGGTCACCGTCCAGCTGGGGCAGCTGCTCGACCTCCCCGATCACAAAGAGGTCGTCGTGGGCGGGCTGGTCAGCGTGATGAAGCGGACGATCACCCGGTCGGGGTCGGCGATGGCCTTCCTCACGCTGGAGGATCTCACCGGCAGCGTCGAGGTGATCGTCTTCCCCCGGGTCTACGAGCAGCAGGGGTTCGCGCTCAAGCGGGACGCCGTGCTCCTGATGCGGGGCAAGGTCGATATCGAGGAGCAGACCGCCAAGATCCTGTGCGAGGAAATCCTCGAGCTGCCCGCCTCCCCCGACGCGGTCGCGCAGGCGCCGCGGACGGGGGGAGGGGTGCTCGCGGGCGGCGCGGTGGGGAGCGACAACGGACGCGGCTCCGGCAACGGGAACGGCGCGCGGGGCGGCGATCCGAGGCCCGCGGATCCCATTCGGCCGCCGCTCCGCATCCGGGTGAGCACGCGCGAGGAAATCGAGCAGCTGGAGCGGTACCTGCTCGAGCATCCCGGCGACCGGCAGGTCTGCGTGCACGTGGTCACCGATCAGGGAGACGAGCACATCGTTCCGGCCCGCAGCCGCCTCCAGGACGTCGAGGGCCTGCACCAGGAGCTTGAGCAGTTGTTCGGGGAGGGAAACGTCTGGGAAGAGTAGCGGGATCCTCGTCCGACGTGGTGATCGCCGGTGCCTCGTTCGCCGGTTTGGCGGTCGCGCGCGAGATCGGGGGCCGGGCCCTTCTGGTGGATCCCCAGCCGGTGGGCGAGGGGCAGACTTCGGCGTGCGGGGCGCCGGTGAGCGTGATCGAGGCGTTGGGGGCGCGCGACTCGATCCAGCAGCGGCACGATGTCCTCGTCCTGCACACCGTGGATCGAGAGGTGCGCTGGCCGCTCCCCGAGCCGTTCTGCACGTTTGACTACCGGGAGTGCTGCCGTGCCGCGTTGGGGGGGACGGGCGCGCGGGTCCTTCGCGCCCGCATCCAGGGGCGGCGGGGGCAGACCGCGCTCACCTCCGCCGGCGAGCTGGCGGGGCGCATCCTGGTGGACTGCACCGGATGGCGGGCCGCCCTGGCGGAAGGGAGGGACGTCGACGGGGAGGGGCGCGGCGGCCATAGGCCGCGCTGCCTCGGCTTCGGCCTGGAAGCGGAGGTGGACGCCGAATTCCCGCCCGGCCTGCATTTTTATTTCTGGCCCGAGATCGTCCGGGACGGGTACGCCTGGGCGTTTCCGGCGGGGCGCACGACCCGGATCGGGGTGCTCAGTTACCGTGGACGGACCCGACTCGGCCACGCCCTCAACGAGTTCCTGAAGCGACTGGACATGCCGCGCGGTCCGCTGCACGGGGGGTTCCTTCGCGCCGACCTGCACCCGCCGGTCGTGGATGGGGTGTTTGTGGTCGGCGATGCGGGGGGGCAGTGTCTCCCGCTCACCGGTGAGGGGATTCGGACGGCGGCGTGGGCGGGGGCGGCCTGCGGCCGAGTGGTCCGGGGTGTCCTCGACGGCGGCCTGACGCGCGACGAGGCCGAGGCCGACTACCGGAGGCTCGTGGCGCGTCAGCGGCGGCGGTACCGAACGCTGCTCTGGGCGACGCTGGCGGTGCTCGCCCTTCCCGCGGGGGCGCTGGGCCCGCTGGCCGCGTGGGTTGCCCACCCGAGCCGGCTGGACTGGGCGATGCGGCACTACCTCCGGATCTTCTCGGAGCGCTCGGCTCCCGAGCTCTCCGCGGAATCGGCGTGAGGGGAGAACCCCCCGGGGCACCGCCGGACATGGCCGGGGAGAGACCCGGGCGGGCGGAGGAGAGGATCGTGGAGCACGTTGGGCCGTGGAGCGTCGGCATCCTGATCTTCGATGGGGTCGAAGTCCTCGACTTCGCGGGGCCGTTTGAGGTGTTCTCGCGCACCCGCCTGGTGCCGGGGCTGGCGTCGCGCCGCTCGGAGGAGAGCGCGCCGTTTCGGGTTTTCACCGTGGCGAAGTCCGCCGCCGCGATCACGACGACGGGAGGGCTGCGGGTCCTCCCGCACCACGCGTGGGCCGATGCGCCCAAGATCGATCTGCTCGTGCTGCCCGGAGGGGTCGGGACCCGATCGCTGCTCGACGATCCCGAGACCCTGGACTGGATCCGGCGCACCGCGGCCGGCGCGCGCCGGGTGACCTCGGTGTGCACGGGGTCGCTGCTGCTGGCGAAGGCCGGGCTGCTGCGCGGCCGTCGGGCCACGACGCATTGGGGGGCGCTGGATCTGTTGGCGTCGCTCGACGCCGGCACCACGGTGGAGCGGACCCTCCGGGTCGTCGACGACGGGATCATTAGTTCGGCCGGCGTGGCGTCCGGGATCGACATGGCGTTCTACGTCGTCGAGCGCCTCTGCGGCCGCGAGGTCGCGGACGAGACCGCGAGATACATTGAATACCGCCGCGAGGGATCGCCCGCCCTCGGCGCCCCCGACCGGTAGCGGGAGCGCCCGTGGCCAGATTTGTCTGCGTGACGTGCGGGACGCAGTATCCCGAGGCGGAGCGCGCGCCGGCCGCCTGCCCGATCTGCGAGGATGAGCGGCAGTTTGTCGGTTGGGAGGGGCAGCGGTGGACGACGCTCGAGGCGATGCGGGCCGACGGCCGCCGCAACGTGCTCGCGGAGGAGGAGCCCGGCCTCACCGGCCTCCTCACCGTTCCCCGGTTCGCGATCGGCCAGCGGGCGCTGCTCGTCCGCACCCCCGGCGGGAACCTGCTGTGGGACTGCCTCACGTTCCTCGATCGGTCGACGATCGAGGCGCTGCGCGCGCTCGGCGGCATCGCCGCCATCGCGATTTCCCATCCGCACTACTACGCGGCGATGGTCGAGTGGAGCGAAGCGTTCGGCGGGGCCCCGGTCTACGTGCACGCCGCCGATCGCCGTTGGGTGATGCACCCGTCGCCGCGTCTCGTGTTCTGGACCGGGGAGGCGGCGCGCCCGCTTCCCGGCGTCGAGTTGATCAATTTGGGGGGGCACTTCGATGGGGGCGCGGTTCTCCACTGGCCCGCGGGCGCGGGGGGTCGCGGGGTGCTGCTCTCCGGCGACATCATCCAGGTCGTCCAAGACCGCCGATCCGTGAGCTTCATGTACAGCTACCCCAACCTCATCCCGCTGGGAGGCGATGACGTCGCGCGCATCGCCGCGGCGGTCCGGCGCTACCGGTTCGACCGGATCTACGGCGCGTTCGACGGCCGGCAGATCCCGACCGGGGCGGCGGACGCGGTGGAGCGGTCCGCGAGGCGTTACCTCGGGCGGCTGGCGGGGCCGCCCGGAGGGGCGGCGGCGCGGCGGTCCGGGCCGTTGGCCCCGGAGGGAGGATGACCCCCAGCCGTCGCCGCACGTTAGGAGGAGGCGGGATCGGGGAAAATATAGGAGGGGCGTGGGGTGGAGCTGACCGATGGAGCAATGGAGCGACCTACGCAACTTCTCACCGCGCGCGGTCCGCTGGATCGCGCTGGGCGCCGCGGCGTTCTTCGCGCTGGTGGTCCTGGTGTCGTTCCTCGACGCGTCGGCGTACTTGAAGCGGGCGGCGGCGAAGCACGCATCGCTAGGCCGGCACTTCGCCCCGCCTTCGCGATCCGACCCGTCCGGCGCCCCGCTCCCGGTCGCGGATTCCCCCACGCCCCTGGCGGCCCCGATGGACCCCGCCGCAGCACCGCCGGGGGCCTCTCCTCATTCCTTCCGGAAGAGCGTGTGGGTCTCGACGCGGGCCGGTGGACCGCCGGCCCCCTACTTCCAGCAGCGCCAAGATAACTTCGGTCACTAGCCGGGCGCGGGGCCGTCGACTGCGGGAGGGCGCCCGCGGTGGGCGCGTCTTCCGCCGGCCGGCGATGTCGCGGGGCCCGCGGCGTCTTGCGGCGAAGATCAGGGCCATCACGGAGACCGCCCGCGGGGGGGAAGCGCATGGGGGCCCGGACGAGAGCGTACGGGTGGATCAGCGATCTGCCGGATCACCGCGACCACCGGTACCCGATCCCCCGGCAGGTCGCGCAGCGGCTCCCGCGCCGCGTCGACCTCCGTACGTCGTTCCCCCGAGTCTACAGCCAAGGACAGCTGCAGAGCTGCACCGCAAACGCCGTGGCGTCCGCCGTGCAGTTCGCCCGCAGAACGGAAGGGCTGCGGCCGGACTTTCAGCCCTCGCGGCTCTTCATCTATTACAACGCGCGGGCCCTCAGGGCCGACACCCGCTGCGACACCGGGGCGCAGATCCGAGATGCGATCAAGTGCGTCGCGGCGCGGGGAGCGTGTTCGGAGGATCTCTGGCCCTACCGGGTGCCGCGTTTTGAGATCAAGCCGTCACCGCGCTGCTACCGCACGGCGATCTCGCACCGGGCCGTCCGCTACCAGCGGGTGCGGCGGGACCCCCGGCTCGTCGCGTTGAGGGCCTGTCTCGCCTCCGGACATCCCTTCGTCTTCGGGATGGCCGTGTACGCGGGCTTTGAGAGCGTGCGGGTGGAGCGGTCGGGGGTGGTGCCCATGCCGGGGCGCGGGGAGCGGCATATCGGGCACGGCCACGCGGTGCTCGCGGTGGGGTACGATGATGCCGCCCGTCGGTTCATCGTGCGGAACTCGTGGGGGGAGGCGTGGGGACAGCATGGGTACTTCACGCTGCCGTACGCGTACCTGGCCGAACCGGGCCTCTCGGACGACTTCTGGACGATCCGCGCGGTGAATGCCTAGCCCCCCCACGGGCTCCTCCGGCAGGAGTTCCCGCCTGTTCCGCGAACACGCCCCCGCAGTCGGCACGCGCAGGCCCCTCTGAGGCGACGGTTCATGCCACCTCCGCCGATCGGCACCGTAACGTTCCTGTTCACCGACATCGCAGGGTCGACGGCGCTGCTCCAGCGCTTGGGCGACACCCCGTACGCCGATGTCCTCGCCGAGCACAGGCGCATCCTCCGCGCCGTCTTCACCGCGCAGGGCGGCCAGCGGATCGATACGGCGGGGGATGCGACGCTGGTCGTGTTTCCGAGCGCGAGGGACGCGGTGGGGGCGGCGGTGGCGGCGCAACGTGCGCTGCGGGCGCATCGCTGGCCGGAAGATGCCCGGCTGCAGGTTCGCATGGGGATGCACACCGGAGAACCCGTCGCCGTCGCCGACGAGTACATCGGTCTGGACCTGCATCGGGCCGCGCGGATCTGTGGGGCCGGCCACGGAGGCCAGATCCTTCTGTCGGGCGCGACGGCCGGCTTGACCGAGGAGCGGCTGCCCGACGGGGCCAGCCTGCGCGATCTGGGGATGCACCGCCTGAAGGACCTCCGCAGTCCGGAGCGCCTCTTCCAGGTCGTGCACCCCGACCTCCAGGCAGAATTTCCCCCGCTGGCGTCATCCGGGATCTTCGCGCACAACCTGCCCCACCCGGTGTCGAGTTTCGTCGGCCGCGATCGGGAAATCGTGGAGGTGACCCGCCTCATCTCCACCTCGCGCCTGGTGACGCTCACGGGCGCGGGGGGATGCGGCAAGACGCGACTCGCCCTCAAGGTCGCGGCGGCGGCGTTGGAGGCGTACCCGGATGGGGTGTGGCTCGTCGAGCTGGCGGCGCTGACCGATCCCGCGCTGGTGCTGCAGACCGTGGCCTCTGCGGTCGGCGTGCGCGAGGTCCCCGGCCATCCGCTGCCGGCGACCGTGGCCGACCATCTCCTCGCCAAGAAGCTCCTCTTGGTGGTCGACAACTGCGAGCATCTCGTCGAAGCATGCGCGCAGGTGGTGCGGACGCTGCTGAGCGCCTGCGAGGAGCTCCGGGTGCTGGCCACCAGCCAGGAGGTGTTGGGGATCCCCGGGGAGGTCGCCTGGAGGGTGCCGTCCCTCTCGCTGCCGGCCGCCCGCGCCGCGCCGGACGTCGGCGCGCTGGCGGAATGCGAGGCGGTCCGTCTGTTCGTGGAACGCGCGGCGGCCGTGCAGCCGTCGTTTGCCCTCACCGCGCAGAGCGCCGCCGCGGTCGCCGACGTGTGCCGGCACCTCGATGGGATCCCGCTGGCGATCGAGCTGGCGGCGGCGCGGGTGGCCGCGCTGCCGGTCGAGGAGATCGCGGCGCGGTTGAACGATCGCTTTGCCCTTCTCACCCAGGGGGAGCGGGCGGCCCTGCCGCGGCACCGGACGCTGCAGGCGGCGATGGACTGGAGCTACCGCCTCCTGCCGGACGCCGAGCAGGCGCTGCTCCGCCGGTTGGCGGTGTTCGCCGGAGGGTGGACGCTCGAAGCGGCGGAGGCCGTGGGGGCGGTGGATGACGGCGCGGGGTTTTACGTGCTGAATCTGCTGACGCAACTGGTCCTCAAGTCGCTCGCGGTGATCGACCAGCAGCAGGCCCCCGCGCGCTATCGGTTCCTCGAGACCGTCCGGCAGTACGGCTTGGTGCAGCTGGCGGCGGCGGGGGAGGTTGCGCGCGTGCGGGACGCGCACCTGGACTGGTATCTGGCGCTGGCGGAGCGGGCGGCTCCGGAGCTGGTGGGCGCCGCCCAGTCGGCGTGGTTCGACCGTTTCGAGGTCGAGTACGACAACCTCCGCGCCGCCCTGGAATGGTCGCTGCAGGGCGGACGCGCCGAGCGGGGACTGCGGCTGGTCGGGGCCGTGTGGCGTTTTTGGTTCGTCCGCGGGCACTTCGGCGAGGGGCGCGGTTGGGTGGAGGCCCTCCTGCGCGTCGGCGGCACCGCGCCGGGGGCGGTTCGGGCGGAGGCGCTCAAGGCCGCCGGCAATCTCGCCGTCTGGGGCCAGGGCGACTACGCGGCGGGGCGCGTCTTCTACGCGGAGAGCTTGGCGCTGTGGCGGGAGATCGGGGACACGCGCGGCGTGGCGACGGTCCTCGGCAACATGGCGTTTGTCGCCGCCGGCGAGGGGGACCTTGCGGCGGAGCGTGCCCTGCTCGAGGAGAGTCTGACGCTGCGGCGCGCGGTGAATGATCGGTGGGGGATCGCGCTGGCGTTGCACAACCTCGGCCGGATGGCGTTCCGCCAGGGAGACGATGCGAAGGCGCTCGCGCTGCTGAGCGAGAGCCTGCCGATCTGGCTCGAACTTCGGGACGCGCAGCACATCGCGATGGGATTGAGCAACCTGGGGCTGGTGGCCATCAGGCAGGGAGACTACGCTCGGGCTCGTCAGCTGCTGCTGGAGAGTCTGGACATCCGGCGCGAGCTGGGGGACCAATCCGGGATCGCCTACCAGCTGGAGGGGTTTGCCAGCCTCGCGGCGGCGCAGCAGCAGGTCGAGCGGGCGGCGCGGTTGTTTGGGGCGGCGGCCGCGCTGCGCGAGGCCATCGGCGTGCCCCTCCTGTCCTCCGACCGCCCCGACTACGACCGGGCCGTCGCCGCGGCGCGCGCGGGGCTGGGCGAGGAGGCGTTCGCCGCCGCGTCATCCGCGGGGCGGGCGATGACGCTCGAGGAGGCGGTGGCCGACGCCCGAAGGGGCGAGGAGGAGAACGGTCCCGCCCGGGGAAACACCGAAGCAGCGCACGTGGAAGACCCGCCGTAGGTGATGGACCGGGAGGGAACGCATGGGGAACAACGGAGCCGGAGCGGCCAAGCCGGGCAAACCGAAGAGGAAGCCAAAAGTCGCCGGCCGGAAGCGCACCGCACGCGGCGGCGCCTCCAGGCGCGTCGCCAAGGGGCGGAAGCGGCGCTAGAGGCCCGCACAACGGCGATCGAGATCTTGTTCGTCGTGTAAGGGAGGGCCACCTCGAGAGATCCCGACCCCGGAGGCAGAGGAAGTCGCCCCCGGTCCTGAGCGTCCCCGAAAAGCATCTACCCGGTCGACCTTCGCGGACGTCGTCGTCGGACATACCCCCACGGCGATGGCGGGCCCTGGCGGTTTCGCGCGCGACCCCAACCTAGCCACGTCATCCGCTCTTGATTTCAGATCCCCGCGCCCGACGGAACGTCCGTTTCCTCGACCGCGGCCGAACCACGCCGCTCGAGGTCGGCGGCCCCCACCATCCGAGCCGGGCCCCCCACCAATCCGCGCAGGCGAGGAGTGCGAAGAGGGCGGTGGGAGCAGAGATAGGGGAAGGGGGGGTGGCGACGTCAAGGCGGGTCGAGGGCCGCATCTGATCGGAGGTAGGGTGACCATACTTTGAGCTGAGGTGAGACGCGATGAAGATGCCCTGGAAAGTGGTCGTGGTGTTGGTGATCGCCATGCTCGTCGTCGGACAGGTCATGACGCTTCGAGCGCTCGCTTCGATGAGCGAGAATTTGGAAGGGGCGCACACCGCCCTGGCGGCCGCACAGGCCGCGCTGGACAAGGCGGGCAAGGATTATCAGACGATGGCCTCCCACTGGAACGCGATGGGCAAGATGTCGGGGATGACCGCGGCCGACAAGGAGATGTGGAAGCTGGTCGGCGAGTCGGCGGCCACCCAAAAAGCGATGTGGGACTCGAGCGCAAGCGCGCTCAAGTCCATCGAGGGGATCTGGAAGCAGGCGGCCAACCAGAACAAGTAACCGGGGATCCCCCCCCCGACCGCGGCCGGCTCTCCCATCGGGGGGGCCGGCCGTCGGCGCGTCGGGAGGTCGCGAATTTGTCCCGCGGCCCCGACGAGGATCGGACGGGCGGGCAGGGGTTTCTGTTCCCGCTCAGGTCGATCCTATGGCCCAGCCGGGCCGGCCTTCGGATGTGGCGGGGATAGCCCAACACACGCGCGGGTGCATCGCGATCGGGGTCAATCGCGATGCCAGGAGCCGAACGGTGTCGTGCTGCCTTTCGGACGGGTGTGTGGCGGGCGCAAAGGGCCGCGCCTCTAGGCGTTGAGAGTGGATGAGGAAACATAGACTGCGGGTGTGATCAGCGAAGGCAGCGCGCCCAGCAAGTCGGGACTCTCAGAGTGAGGCCGGGAGGGACGACCCAGTTTCCAGCCAGTCGTGCGTATCGTCGCCTCGCATGCGCTAGGTTGCCTTCCCGGATTGACAATGAGGCTTCTTGAGGCTACATTTAGGGTGTGAAAACCGTTGGGCTGCGGGAGCTGAAGAATCGTCTGAGCCTGTACATCCGCCATGTGCGCGGGGGGCATGCCGTGGTGGTGACGGATCGCGGCCACGTGGTCGCGGAACTGCAACCCCCGGGCCAGTTACCGCTCGGGTCCCGGGTCGATCCTGCCCTCGCTCGGCTGGCGAACCGTGACCTCCTCGTTGTGGGGGCGCCGAATGGCGCGGACGTCTACCCGCGCTTGCGCCCCTTGCTCCGGTCGACCTCTGCGCAGCAGCTGCTCGATGCCGATCGAGGTGTCCGTTGAGGATCTACGCGGAGTCGAGCGCGATTTTGGCGTGGCTCCTGGGCGAAGCGGTCGGAGAGGTCGCCCGGCACCATTTGTCAGGTGCAGAATCGGTCTTCACGTCGGTTCTGACCCTCGTTGAGTGTGAGCGGGCGCTCATTCGAGCGCGAACACTTGAGGAGGTCGCGGAGGTGGAACTGGCCGATCGCCGCCGCATTCTGGCGAAGGCCAGCGCGCACTGGCACCGCGTTCCGCTTCGCGACGAGATCCTTGACCGCGCCAAGCGGCCATTTCCGATCGAGCCGGTGAGGACGCTGGACGCCATCCACCTGGCCAGTGCCCTCGTGGCCCGGTCGGCAGTACCTGACGTGGTCCTCCTCACGCTGGATCGACGAATTCGTGAAGCCAGCGGTGGGCTCGGCTTCCAGGTCGTGCCGTCCGGAGTCGGGACGTAGGAGCCGAAACCGGAAGAAAACTTCGTCGTCCCTTTCACCTGGCCTTGGCATTGTGCCGGAGGAGCGCACCCCCCTTCAATCGGTATGGCCGGTCGTAAAAGTCAGGGTTGCCTAGCGCGACACCGCGAGCTACCTTACCCAGGAGACCGAAATCTGCGACGGACCCGGCAGCGAGTCATGCGGCCGCTGTTGCAAGCGTGCTGCTGGAGAAGGCCGCAGGCGAGGGCTTTGAGCGTTTCCGCGCCCCTCTCAAACCGCTTCGCTTCCGGATCGAGGCACCCCCTGTGCCTGCCATCGTTCCGCGCCAGATCGGCGCGCCGCCCTCCTGGTCGCTTCATGAATCCCCGGCGGAGGCCCTCGGCGCTGCGTATGAAGCGGGAGGCACCTTCGCCCGGCGCCTGGGCGCGCGCCTGTGACGGGTAGCCCATCATAACATCTAAACATCTGTGATGCCGGAGGAGCGACACCCCCATCTGCCGGCGGCGGCCGCGGCGGGGGGCCTCTTGGCGTGCGGTGGGGGCCACGGGCGGCG
The DNA here is from genome assembly GCA_035307765.1 of bacterium. Taxonomy (NCBI): domain Bacteria; species bacterium. The sequence goes on from DATGHU010000025.1 coordinate 56,687, forward strand.
TTGACGAATAGTTCGTTATGACCATCGAGCGCTTCAAGCGGCTTCCGCGACGGTCCGACGATGAGTGGCAGGGGGGCATCGCCCAGGTCCTGACCTGGATCGAGCGGGGTCCTGACGGTAGACCGTATCGCCCATGGGCGGGGATCTGGGTCAGCCAGAAGAGCGGATTCGTCCATCTCAAGATGGAGTCGGAGCCGGGTGCGCACGACTGGACCCTGGCGGTGGATGCGCTCGTTGAGTTCGGGCTGAAGCGGCAGCTCGCCGGCTACCGGCCGGGAAGACTGCAGGTTAGGGACAAGGATCTGGGCGTCCGCCTGCTCAACGCGATCGGGGACAGTGATCTTGCGCTCACGGTCTTGCCCGACCTTCCCGCGGTGCGAGACGTGCTTACCAATATGGCCGAGCGTATAGCCGGCGCGCCCCTGCCGCCGAACGCCCTCGACGCGGCCGACGTGACCGTAGATCGGATGCGCGCCTTTGCGGAGGCGGCGAGGCGCTTCTACGAAGCCGCGCTCTGGCGCTATCTTTCGGACGAGGACCTGATCCTTGTGGAGTCTCCCGCAGTGGTACACGGCCTCAGTCACGTGACCGTCCTCGGTGCCGCAGGGCAGACCTTCGGGCTCGGCTTCTTCGAATCGGCCGCCGACCACACCGAGGTGCAAGAGTCGCCTGGGCCTGAGCACTTCATGGCGCGGGCACGGTGGTCGCTCTTCTACGGTCCAATCTCACATTTGCCGTTCGGCGACGCGGATCTCTGGCAGGAGCATGGCCTCCCGGTCGCTGGAGACGACGCGTATCCCATCGCAATCCAATTCAAGCCCGGCGGGACCCCGCGCCGGCCGGATGTCGGCGTGCTCTCCTATCTGGAGGGCTTGCTTCGGGCACTTGCCGAGACCACCGAGACTGAGATAGATCGGGGACGCTGGACTCGTCGGCTGGAGACCTATGAAGGACCGGCGACCTACCGGCTATGCATTCCCGATCTGCTCAAGCCACTCGACGCGCCGGTCGGGCGGCAGGTCGGCCTGCACGACCGGAGAGCGATGGAGCGCGTCATGTTGGAGATGGAACGGTTCATGGCGGCCTCGGAGTTCGAAGACATTGAGCAGGCGAACGAGGCGATTCGGCGGCGCTTCAGGGGGCCTATGGATGCCGTCCCTTCAACCGGCTCGACGCCGATCGAAAAGGCGCAGGAGATGGCCTACCGGGCGTTCCAGGCCCGCGGGCGGCGCCGGATCCAACTGGTCCGGAGGGCGCTCGAACTATCCGGAGACTGCGCGGATGCCTATGTGATCCTGGCGGAACAGAGCGAGGACGTTGCGAAGGCAGTTGATCTTTACGCGCAAGGCGTCGCCGCCGGCGAGCGCGCGCTCGGACCCGGGACGTTCGCTCAGAACGCCGGGCGCTTCTGGGAACTGATTGCCACCCGGCCCTACATGCGCTCCCGCATGGGGCTCGCGCAGTGCTTGGAGGAACTTGGCCGACGGGGCGAGGCAATCGGCCATTACCGGGAGCTCCTCCGCTTGAATCCGCATGACAACCAGGGTGTCCGTTTCAGCCTCCTCCCCGCTCTGCTCATCTCCGGGCTCGATGGCGAAGCTGGAGCGCTCCTCGAGCAGTTCCGGGGCGATCCAACCGCCGTGTTGTTGTACGGCCGGTCGCTCTTGATGTTCCGCCGCGAAGGCGACAGCCCGGCTGCGCGCGCGGGTCTGCGCCGGGCGCTGGGAGCCAACCATCGTGTTCGGAAGTACCTGACAGGCACAGCGGAGTTGCCGGCTACCGATCCGCCCTCATACGCGCTCGGCAGCGACGAGGAGGCGGTGATCTGCGCCCGAGCGCTGGCGGACGTTTGGCAGACCACGCCGGGCGCCGCGGAGTGGTTGCGAACAGAGGCGCGCGCGAAGAAGTCGCGCAAGCGGAGGTTCTAATCTCTGAACTCGCGGCGGAGGACCGGCACGGGATCCCCCGTCCATCGAGGGATGGAAGAGATTGTTGACTAGGAGTCCTCCCCGCCGATTGGAAGGCCCTTAGGATTTCCGGCCGCGCCCCCGCATAGCTACGCAGGAATCGGTTGGTGTGGAGGAGACCCACTACCTCGTCCGTCGAATCACACGGTTCAAGGGAATACGAAGGGAAAGGGATACCAGAAGTGACGGTACAAACACCCTGGCCATTCGCCTGGTTTCCTGGTAAACCATGCTTCGCGTCCCCTCGGTGTTCGACGTTTTCCGTACCCATAGGACAGAAGGGGAGGACAGGACCGTTCGCCGGGTCCCTTCGCTGCTCCAGCATAAGCGCGGGCCGTAGCTCTCAGAATAGTGCCTGTGATAGGCCGCGTTTTCTCGTGGCCGTGGGGAAAATCGGAATTGACGTTTTAGGTGGCGATTGCAGGGTATTGCCCATGCCGTTGGGAGCACAGCAGTCACGAACTTTGATGTATCAACAGTTTCGATTTCAGCCGCAATGGACGTGGGATATGCCCAAGGCCCTGGGTTCCCGCCGGGTTCGAACCGAGCAGGGTCTATGGCCGCCGTTCCCGGGCTAAACGAGGTGAACTGACTGTCTACATGTTCACAGAAGTGCCTCAAAGGTGCCAAATATCATTTACCCTTGCTGACTTGCTACTGGATTAGACGGACACTTACGGCCCGGCGTCGGTTGGTTGTATCGATGCTGGCTACCGCCGCTCAGGGTAGTACACCATCACAAAATATTTCAATGCGTATAAGTCGGTTGATTGGATTCCGTAGCCAAACGTGAAGTCGTAGTTCAGCTGGCGGCCGGCTCTCCCCGGAGGAGCATTCCCCGCTTCACAGTCCGGCGAGGTACCTCCAGTTCCGTTCAGATTAGGCACACACTCCTCCCAATAGAAGAATGGCTGGAGATTCTGGAACGGTCCGGCCTTCCCTTGCATCATCAGTCGGGCATCGCCGGAACTGAGCTTTAGGTTTTCGAATAGCGTTCTCAGATCGTCCGGCGAATCAGGCAACCCCCAATGCTTGGTTTGCAGATACTGCACTTCGTTCATCGCCTCGACCCAGCGGTTTGCGGTCTGCCACAGCATGGCGCCTCCACTGATGAGTGGAGCTTTGATCCGAGTCGGGTGTCCAGGGCGGGGATAGGGGCGCCTCTCCTCGATCTCCACATTGCCGGTGACTCTGAAGGCATTCGAGGCCGCCAAATTCGCATCCGTCGGCCACGAGTTCCCAGTACTGCAGTCATAAACGGCCTTGTCCTTGGCCGGACCCTGAGTGTAGAGGACCACGTGCGGTCCGAGACCAACTGGGCAGTGCGGCGCCTCACCCCCGATCGGGCCATATTCCTTCGGGACCATCGGCAATACGTAGTAGTAGGAGTCAAAGATTGTAGTGGCATCTGCCGAGCCCGAAGCGAACGAAAAAATTACCTTTCCGTGCAGACCTCCATCCGCGGCGGTCCAGTAATACGACAGCTGCGTGTTCTCAAAGGGAGCGACTGTGGCGCCGAAACTCGGCGCGACGTTGTCCGGGAGCATCCGATTCAGTCCCACGTAGTAAAGGTTCCCCAGCGGGTTGCCCTGGCATAGCCCGCCAAACGACGCTCCCTGCGGCCCCAGAGCTCCGCAACTTGCGTCTTTCATCGGCGAGGCGGGAAGTTGCCAGTTGTCATGTCCCAGCCAACCACCTTTGTAGCGGTTCAGCGCTTTCACCCATTGCTGCGCGGTCGGGTAATCCATGGTGCCGTTCGGACCAATTCCGCTGATTCCCATCTCGCGCGCGATCTTCTGTCCGTCTGCGCTGGCAGCGAAGTCGGCATCAGCCAGCCAGTAGACCTTATTGTTGGCGTCGTACACGACCTGGCCGCCGTTTTGGGCCGTCAGCCCCCGACTCATGAGAGGCGTCGACTGACCGCGCGCCCAGCCGATGAAAACACCTGCCAGCACAAGACAGACCGCCAGACAAAAGCTCGATGCGCGCACTCGCTTGGCGGGTTCGCCCAACCGCTTGGCCCTCGTTTCGGGCATGATCCTCATACCCCACGCTCCTTAACGGGTATCTCCTACATCCTGTGCCAGGAAGACCGCGCTGCGCTTTCCCAGGAAGCCCAGGTGAAGCTGGAGCCGGAGGACAAACCATCACGTAGAACGCGGAATTTCAATTTTGCTCCCTGAACTCCTTCCACCGGAGCAACCTGCCCGACCTCCGACCTGGCAGTCCCCACGAAGGCCGTTCGCGTTCTCATGGGATCTCCCGCATCCGACATGGCCGCGTTGGCAGCCGATTTCTCGGACACCGTCTCCCCCCCCCTGTGGCTGACGACTTTTGCAGCATCGAGGCGAAGAGGAAACTCGGCAATATCAAATCCGCGATTGAGCAAGCCCGACGCCGACAACCAAAGCCATCCTCGAATCCGAGCGCAAGGTCTCCGAGTGTGACGCCGCGCTCCGATCGCAGGGCCAGCGGAAGGTTGTGTATCTCCCGGCGTCGTTGAGGCTTGCCTTCGTGACCTGAAGGGATCGCTTGAGGAGGACCCTGACTACGCCAGGGATCTACTGGCAAAACTTTTGGGCGACATCACGCTCCGCAGGAGGGGAAGCGCCTCTACGCGGATATGCGGGGGAATCTCCCCGGCCCGTTGGATCTCGGGGACGAGGATTTGCGACAAACGTGGTGCCGGAGGAGGGACTCGAACCCCCACGGGCGTGAGCCCAGGCGATTTTGAGTCGCCATCGTCTGCCGATTCCGACACTCCGGCACGCCGTGTCGTCAGTATCGTAGCACCTGCGGTCGGGGCGCTCAAGGGCGGCGCCCACGGATCCGGGGGGCGCCGGACGCCCGCGGTGCGCATGCTATAATCGTCCCGAGATGTTTTCATCCCCCCGCCAGCCCCTCCTCGTGCTGATCGATGCGAACGGGCTCGTCTACCGGGCGTTTTTTGCCCTTCCGTACTTCACGACCAGCGACGGTCAGCCGACCAACGCCGTCTACGGCTTCACCACGATGCTGCTGAAAGTGCTCGAGGAGAAGTCCCCCGAGTACGTCGCCGTCGCGTTCGACAAGCCCGGCCCCACCTTCCGCCACGAGGCGTATGCGGAGTACAAGGCGACCCGGCGGAAGATGCCCGATGACCTGCGCCCGCAGATCGGGATGGCCAAAGAGGTTGTCGAGGCGCTCCAGTTGCCGATCTTCGAAGTGGCCGGATTCGAAGCCGATGACGTCATCGGGGCGCTCGCCCGGCAGGCAGAGGCGCAGGGGATCGATGTCCTGATTGTCACCGGGGATCTCGACGCCCTGCAGCTGGTCTCCCCCCACACGCAAGTCATGATGACCGCCCGGGGCATCACCGAGACCACGGTGTACGATGAGGCAGCGGTCCAAGAGCGATTTGGGATCGCCCCCCGTCAGATTCCGGATCTCAAAAGCCTGAAGGGCGACCCGACCGACAACATCCCCGGCGTGCCCGGAGTGGGGGAGAAGACCGCGAGCCGTCTGCTGAGACAGTATCCGACCGTCGAGGCACTGCTGGACGCCGTGGGCGACATCCGCGAGGCGAAGCTTCGGGAGCGGCTCCAGGAGCACCGGGAGCAAATTCTGCAAAGCAAACACCTGGCGACGATCGTCACCGAACTCGACAACGTTCGGCTCGACCCCGAGTTCCTCCGGCGGCGGCCGCCCGATGCCGAGCAGATCAAAGTCCTCTTCACCAGCTTGGAGTTTAAGACGCTGCTGGAGCGGCTGGGGGTGGGGGCGCCGACTCCCCAGAAGAGCGGCGCCTACGAGATCGTGGACCGCAACGGCCTCCCGCGGGTGCTGGCCCATGCCACCCGGCTCGCGATCTCCCCCGTCGCCGATGCCGGACATCCCCTCCTCTCGGCGATGCGGGGGATCGCGGTGTCGACCAAGGCGGGGGAGGCGGCGTACATCGCGATTGAGGGCGCCGTTCCGGTAGCGCTCGCCGAGATCCTGGAGCGGGCGGACCTGCCGAAGCTCTGCGAGGACGCCAAACGCGATCGCCTCCTCCTCGAGGGGGCCGGGGTCCACCCCCGGGGGTGCGCGTTCGACATTTCGCTGGCCTCCTACCTCCTGGATCCCGGCAAGCGCACCCACACGCTCCAGAGCGCGGCCTGGCAGTACCTGGGATGGCGGCTCGGGGGCGCGGCGGGCACGGACGCCCTCCCCCTCGGGCAGACCTCGGACGAACTCGCCGCTGAGCAGGCGGACATGATCGGCCGGCTGAGCGAGGTGCTCGAGGCGCGCCTCCGGGAACGTGAGCTCCTCGCGCTCTACCGGGAGATCGAGTTTCCGCTGGTCGAGGTGCTGGCGCGGATGGAGACGGTCGGGGTCGCGATCGATGCCGAGGCGCTCGCGGCCCTGTCCACGACCCTGCGCGGGCGGATCGCGGCGTTGACCGAGGAGATCTACCGGCTCGCGGGGACCGAGTTCAACATCGGGTCGCCGAAGCAGCTGGCGTTCGTGCTGTTCGAGAAGCTGCAGCTCCCGGCGCTCAAGCGCACCAAGACGGGGTACTCCACCGACGCCGAGGTGCTCGAGCAGTTGGCCCCCCAGCACGAGGTCGTGGCCCGGATCCTCGAGTACCGGGAGCTGAGCAAGTTGCTCAGCACCTACGTGGACGTGCTGCCGGGGTTGATCAACCCGCGCACCGGGCGCCTGCATACGACCTTCAACCAGACCGTTGCCAGCACCGGGCGCGTGATCACCACCGACCCCAATCTCCAGAACATCCCGATCCGGACCGACGCCGGCCAGCAGATCCGGCGGGCATTCGTCCCGGGTCGGCCCGGCTGCGCCCTGCTCTCGGCGGACTACGACCAGATCGAGCTCCGGGTGCTCGCGCACATCACCGGCGATTCCGGGCTGCTCGAGGCCTTTCGACGCGGCGACGACATCCACGCGGTCACCGCGGCGGAGGTCTTTGGCGGGACCGCCGACGGGGTCAGCGCGGACCAGCGGCGGCTGGCCAAGGTCTTCAACTACGGTATCGCCTACGGCATCAGCGACTTCGGGCTCGCCTCTCAGCTGGGCATCGGCCGGGCCGAGGCGCAACAGTTTATGGACACCTACTTCGCCCGATACCCCAAGGTGGCGGAGTACATGCGGACGACCGTCGAGCTGGCGCGCCGCCAAGGGTACGTTACCACCCTCCTCAACCGGCGCCGCTACCTTCCCGACATCCTGAGCCGGAACCGCGTGATCCGCGAGGCGGCGGAACGGATTGCGATCAACGCCCCGATCCAGGGGACGGCCGCGGACATCATCAAGATCGCGATGCTGCGGGTGCACCGCGACCTCCTTCCCGAGGCCGCGGGCCTCGAGATGATCCTCCAGATCCACGATGAGCTGCTGTTCGAGCTCCCCCAGACGATGGTCGCGGACGTCGCGCCGCACATCCGCCGGATCATGGGGCAAGCGGTCGAGTTGGCGGTCCCCCTCGCCGTCAGCATCGCCTCCGGTCCCAACTGGCAGGATCTCACGGACGTCGGATGAACCGCGGCCCCGCGCGGATCGGATTGACCGGCGGCATCGCCAGCGGCAAGAGCCTGGTCGCGCGGCTCTTTCGCGAGTTAGGAGCGGCGGTCGTGGACGCGGACGCGATCGCGCGAGAGGTGGTGGCGCCGGGGGGCCCGGCGTACGACGGCGTGGTGCGGACGTTCGGCCAGGGAATCGTCCGCCCGGACGGGACACTCGACCGCAGCGCGCTGGCCGGGCGGATCTTCGCGGATCCGTCCGCTCGCCGCGAGCTCAACGCGCTCACGCACCCGCACATCCGCCGCTGGATGGCGGCGGAGGCCGCCCGTCTCGCCGCGGCCCCCGGCATCGACGTGATCATCTTCGACATCCCGTTGCTGCTGGACACGACCGACGGGCGCGACCTCGATCTCAACGGGATCATCGTCGTCGCCGCGGACGATGGGACCCGCGTCTCCCGGCTGATGGCCCGCGACGGCATCCCCGAGGCCGACGCCCGGCGCCGCGTGTCCGCGCAGATGCCGCTACGGGAGAAAGTGGTCCGCGCCGACTGGGTGATCGACAACAGCGGCTCGCCCGCGCGTACGCGCGAGCAAGTCGAGGCGGTGTGGGAGGTGATCCGCCGGCGCCGCGGAGAGGCGTAGAGCCGCTCCCACATCCGCGGCAGGCCCTGCGCAGGTCGGCCATTCCTGGAGCCGTGCTTCCGCGGTGCTGTAGGGGACCCGTGGTCCCCCTCCGAGGGTGCATGGTATAATAAAGCGATATGCCCACCTTCAAGATGGTGACCGAGCAATCCCCGGCCGGCGACCAGGCGGCGGCGATCGGCAAGCTGAGCGAGGGCATCCGGCGCGGCGATCGGTACCAGACGCTCCTCGGCGTGACCGGGTCGGGTAAGAGCGTCGTCGCCAGCACGCCGGTGTTCCTGAAGCAGGGCCAGCGCATCGCGCTGGAATCCATCGGTAGGGTGATCGACCGGCTCATCGACCGGGCGTCCTCGCGGGTCAGGCGGGAGGCGGACAGCGAGATCCTCGATCGGAGCGATCTCTCCGAGCCGATCGAGGCGTGGAGCTTCGACCCGCGCAGCGGACGGGCATCGTGGAAACCCGTCCGGCAGGTGCTCCGCCACCGATCGCCCGAGACGCTCTGGGCACTCTCGACCGTCTGCGGGCGATCGGTGACCGTGACCGGGGATCACAATTTCTTCGTGCTCAGGGGCGAACGCCTTCATCTCCTGCGCACCGAAGAGATCAGACCCGGCGATCGCGTCCCGCTGCCGCGCTGCCTCCCGGGGCCGCAGGATCCCCTCTCCGAACTCTCCGCCGCCGGGCCCGCATCGCTGGAGCGCTGGACGGGGCCCGAGTTCCCGCATTCGTCCCCGGTGGCGGCGGCCCGGCCGGCCGCGGCGCGGCCCGGGGAGCGCGTCCCGCTCGCATCCGGGCGATACGCTGCGGCGGTGCTCCCCCCGCCCGATGCCGACCTGACGGGCGGCGCGGACGCACGATCGAAGCGCCTACCATCGTTTTGGCCTCAACTCTCGAACGCGCACCTCGCCCAGATGCTCCGGGCGTACTTCGCCGCCGACGGGGAGGTCGACGGGGGCGCGGTGACGTGCGTGGTGGGGAGCCGCGCGCTGGCGTCGGATCTGTGCTTCGCCCTCCTGCGGTTCGGGATCGTCGCGCGGATGCGCGCGGGAGCGCCGGGGCCGGCACGGGAAACCCCGCAGCGGTCCTGGAGCGTGTGCGTCTCCGGACCATCGTTCCTTCGGAGGTTTCACGACGCGATGGGGTTCCCGGCCGGGGGAACGCGCACCCGGCTCGAGACCGCGCTGCATCGGGGCGAGCACACGAACGCCGGGTTCCTCCCCGCCGGCGGCGGTGAGGTGCCTGGACGGTGTGAGGCCCCCGGCCACACGAGCGAGGAAATGGCGGGGCGCATGCCCTCCTGGACTCCCGTGCGGTCGTTGGAGAGGGTTCCGGGCGAGGCCTACGTGTACGATCTGGCGGTCGAGGAGAACGAAACGTTCCTCGCCGGCTGGGGCGGTTTGTTCGTCCACAATACCTATACGATGGCCCGGGTGATCGAGCAGATCGAACGGCCCACCCTCATCCTTGCGCACAACAAGACGCTGGCCGCCCAGCTCTACGGGGAGTTTCGCCAGTATTTCCCCGAGAACGCCGTGCGGTACTTCGTCTCCTACTACGATTACTACCAGCCGGAGGCGTACGTCCCGCAGACCGACTTGTACATCGCCAAGGACGCGTCGATCAACGACGAGATCGACCGCCTCCGGCATGCCTCGACCAAAGCGTTGATGGAGCGCCGGGACGTGATCATCGTCGCCTCCGTCTCGTGCATCTACGGCTTGGGCTCACCGCAGGACTATCAGGATGTGATGCTCTTCCTGCGCACGGGCGAGGTCCGCTCCCGCGACGAGATCCTGCGGCGGTTGGTGGATGTGCAATACGAGCGGAATGACATCGACTTCGCCCGCGGACGGTTTCGGGTGCGCGGGGATGTGATCGAGATCTTCCCCGCCTACGAGGATCGGGCGGTGCGGGTGGAGTTGTTCGGCGACCAGGTGGAGCGCATCCTGGAGGTCGATCCGCTGACCGCCGAGGTGCTGGCGGTCAAGCCGGCGGTGGCGATCTGGCCGGCCAAACACTGGGTGACGACCGACGCGAAGATGGCGGCGGCGCTCGGCCGCATCGAGGCGGAGCTGGCGGAGCGCACGCAGTGGTTTAAGGATCGGGGCAAGCTCCTCGAGGCGCAGCGGTTGGAGTTCCGGACGAAGTACGATCTGGAGATGCTGCGGGAGGTGGGGTACTGTCCGGGGATCGAGAACTACTCGCGGCATCTGTCCGGCCGGGCCGAGGGCGAGCGCCCGGGGTGCCTGCTCGACTACTTCCCCGCGGATTTCCTGGCGATGATCGACGAATCCCACGTCACGGTCCCCCAGGTTCGGGGGATGCACGAGGGCGACCGGGCGCGCAAGCGGAACCTCATCGAGTTCGGCTTCCGGCTGCCGTCGGCGTACGACAACCGCCCGCTGACGTTTGCGGAGTTCAGCGGCCTGGTCCCCCAGGTGGTGTTTGTCTCCGCGACCCCCAGTCCGTTCGAACTCGGGGTCAGCGCGCAGACCGTCGAGCAGATCGTCCGGCCGACCGGGTTGGTCGATCCTCAGGTCGAGGTGCGGCCGGCCCGCGGGCAGGTGGATGACCTGATCGGCGAGATCAAGGCGCAGGCCGCCAAAAGCGAGCGCACGCTCGTCACCACGCTGACCAAGCGGATGGCCGAGGACCTCACCGACTACCTCCAGGAACTCGGGATGAAGGTGCACTATCTCCACTCGGAGGTGGAGACTCTGCAGCGGGTGCAGATCCTGAAGGACCTGCGGCTCGGCACCTACGACGTGCTCGTCGGCATCAACCTCCTCCGCGAGGGACTCGACCTCCCCGAGGTGTCCCTGGTCGCGATCCTCGACGCCGACAAAGAGGGGTACCTGCGGTCGGAGACGAGCTTGATCCAGACGATGGGCCGCGCGGCGCGGAACCTGGGCGGCCGGGTCGTGCTCTACGCCGACGAGGTCACGGAGTCGATGCGCAAGGCGATCCACGAGACCAACCGACGGCGCGCCATCCAGATTCAGTACAACGCGGATCACGGGATCACGCCGCACACGATCGTGAAGCCGATTCGCGACTTCATCGACCTGGCGGCGGTGGCGGAAGAAGGCGCCGCGTACGAGCCGGCGGAAGGGGCCGTGCTCACCGCGGCCGAACTGATCGGCCTCGCCGAACACCAGCACGCATCCGTTCCGTGGGACATCGCCCGGCTCCTGATGTTGAGCCCGGGAGAGCTGGAGCGGACGGTTGAGGCGCTCGAGCGGGAGATGCGCAAGGCCGCCGGGGAGCTGCAGTTCGAGAAGGCGGCGGTGCTGCGGGATCAGATCCAGGAGCTGCGGAAGGGGCTGGGGGAACCGTTCTTTGCGGGAGGCCGGCCCGCCCGGGCGAGGGGAGGGCGCCGCGGCGCCGCCGGATCGTCCCGGGGCGGCCCGAGACGAAACACGTCGCCCCGTGGGTAAGGAGTCGTGGCCGAGGGCGGCCCCGACCCCTGATTGGCGTCCGCGTGGCTGCGCGCGGTAGTAAACCGGACCCGGGAGTCGTCCATGCCGCTTGACCGAATCATCGTGCGCGGCGCGCGCGAGCACAACCTTCAGAATATCAACGTCGAGATTCCGCGCGACCGCCTCGCCGTGCTCACCGGGATCTCCGGCTCCGGGAAGTCTTCGCTCGCCTTCGATACGATCTACGCCGAAGGCCAGCGCAAGTACGTCGAGTCCCTCTCCGCCTACGCCCGCCAGTTCCTGGGCCTGATGGAAAAGCCGGACGTCGATCACATCGAGGGGTTGAGCCCCGCGGTGTCGATCGATCAGAAGGGGGCCCCCCGCAACCCGCGGTCCACGGTCGGGACCGTCACCGAGATCTACGACTACATCCGGCTGCTCTACGCGCGGATCGGCATTCCCCACTGCCCCAAGTGCGGCAAGCCGATCAGCCGGCAGACCCCCGAGCAGATCGTGGACCAGGTGCTCGCGTTCCCGGAGGGGACCCGGATCCTCGTCCTGGGCCCCATCGTGCGCGGCCGCAAGGGGGAGTACCGGCAGCTGTTCGACGACCTGCGGCGGCAGGGGTTTGCGCGGGTCCGGGTCGACGGCAACCTCTACGAGCTGGGCGAGGAGATTCCGCTGGACAAGAACCGGAAGCACCAGATCGAAGTGGTCGTTGACCGGTTGATCGTCAAGCCGGACATCCGCGGCCGGTTGAACGACTCGATTGAGACCGCGCTGAAACTCGGGCAGGGGATCGTCGGCATCTCGGTGGTCGACGGCGAGGAGTTGACCTTCAGTCAGAACTTCGCCTGTCCGGACGACGGGGTGAGCCTGCCCGAGATCGAGCCGCGGATCTTCTCGTTCAACGCCCCGTACGGCGCCTGCCCCACCTGTACCGGGCTGGGGTTCCGGCAGGAGATCGACCCCGATCTGGTGCTCGACCCCAACCTCTCCCTGCTGGACGGCGCCGTGCTGCCGTGGGCCAGCTCCACGAGCGAGTACTATCAGGAGCTGCTGCGGGCCGTCGCGGACCACTACAAGGTGGACATGCGCGCGCCGGTGCGCAGGCTGCCGCGGGAGTTCGTTCGGATCCTCCTCCACGGCGCGGACGAGGAGGTCCGGATCCGCTATCACAATCGCTGGGGGGCGCTCCGGCAGTACGAGACGGTGTTCGAAGGGGTCGTGCCATACCTGGAGCGCCGGTACAAGGAGACCGACTCCGAGTACATCAAGGAGGAGATCGAGCAGTTCATGAGCAGCGCGCCCTGCCCGGAGTGCAAGGGGACGCGCCTGAAGAAGGAGAGCCTGGCCGTGACGATCGGGGACCGCTCGATCGCGGAGGCCTGCGCGCTCACGGTGCGCGGCGCGCTCCACTTCTTCACGAACCTCACCCTCACCGAGCGCGAGCGGTTGATCGGCCACCAGGTGCTCAAGGAGATCACCGCGCGCCTGAGCTTCCTCGTCAACGTGGGATTGGACTACCTCACCCTCGACCGGACCGCCAACACCCTCTCCGGCGGCGAGGCGCAGCGGATCCGCCTGGCGACGCAGATCGGCTCCGGGCTGATGGGCGTGCTGTACGTCCTCGACGAGCCGAGCATCGGGCTGCACCAGCGGGACAACCGGCGGCTGATCGACACGCTCGTCCGGCTGCGCGACCTGGGGAACACGATCCTCGTCGTCGAGCACGACGAGGAGACGATTCGGTCGGCGGATTGGGTGGTCGATATCGGCCCGGGGGCCGGCGCCCACGGCGGCCGGGTCATCGCCGTCGGCCCGCTCGAGCGCATCCTGAAGACCCCCGAGTCGATCACCGGGCAGTACCTCTCCGGCCAGCGGGCGATCCCGATCCCGGCCCGGCGGCGCACCGGCAACGGTGGGGCGCTCGTCGTCCGCGGCGCCCGGGAGCACAACCTCAAGCGGATCGACGTGCGGATCCCGCTGGCGATGTTCGTCTGCGTCACCGGCGTGTCCGGATCCGGAAAGTCCACGCTGATCGACGACATCCTCTACCGCTCGCTGGCGCACCACCTGCACGGAGCGCGCACCCGGCCGGGGGCGCACGATCGGATCGACGGGCTCGCCCACCTGGACAAGGTGATCAACATCGACCAGTCGCCGATCGGACGCACCCCCCGGAGCAACCCGGCCACGTACACCAAGACCTTCGATCTGATCCGCGAGCTGTTCGCGCTCACCCCCGACGCGCGCACGCGGGGCTTCAAGCAGGGTCGGTTCTCGTTCAACGTACGCGGGGGGCGGTGCGAGGCCTGCGAGGGGGACGGGATCGTCCGGATCGAGATGCACTTCCTCCCCGACGTGTACGTGCCGTGCGACGTCTGCAAGGGGAAACGGTACAATCGGGAGACGCTGGAGGTCAAGTACAAAGGGAAGTCCATCGCCGACGTCCTGGACATGACGGTCGACGAGGCCCTGCCGTTCTTTGAGGCCATTCCCCGCGTGCGCCGGAAGCTGCGGACGCTGGTCGATGTCGGGTTGGGCTACATCCGCCTGGGCCAGCCGGCGACCACGCTCTCGGGGGGCGAGGCGCAGCGGGTCAAGCTCAGCACCGAGCTGAGCCGGCGGGACACCGGCCGGACGGTCTACATCCTGGACGAGCCGACGGTCGGCCTGCACTTCGCCGACGTCGAGCGGCTGCTGGAGGTGCTCCACCGGCTGGCCGACGCCGGCAACACGGTCGTCGTGATCGAGCACAACCTCGACGTGATCAAGACCGCCGATTGGATCATCGATCTTGGCCCGGAGGGGGGAGAGCTGGGTGGCCAGGTCGTGGCGGAGGGGCGGCCCGAAGAGGTCGTCGGGGTCCCGGCGTCCTATACCGGGCAGTTTCTCCGTCCGATCCTGAGGCGGGGGAAGGCGGCGGCCGCGGACCGGCCGGGCCCGCGGGAGGGGCGGCGGGTCCCGGTGGCGGCCTCGCCCGCGGAGGGCAGCCGCGCCGGGGGCGGGCTGCGAAGCCGCGAGCCGGCGGCCAGGCGCCCGCGCGCCCGCTGAGGCAGACGAAAGGGGGGGCTGATGGGAGCGATGAAGGTCGTGATGTGGACGGAGGGCGAGACCGGGCCGCGGTTTTCCCTCGACGAGCGCGGGATCGGCGCGGCGGGGGGAGTGATCCGGAAGGTGGCCTGCCGTGACGAGGCCGACCGGATCGCCGCGGCGCGCGAGGCATACGCGCTCGTCGTCTCGCAAGCCCAGATCCCGGAGGCGCTGTGCGCCGCGGCCCCGGCGCTGGTCGGCCTGGTTCGCACCGGGATCGGCCTCGACACGGTGGACATTCCCGGTGCGACCCGTCAGGGGGTGTGCGTGGCCCACGTTCCCGACTTCTGCTACGACGAGGTCGCGGATACCGCGCTGACCCTGCTTCTGGCGGTCGCCCGCAAGGTGTGCTCCGCGGACCGGCACGTGCGGGGCGGCTCGTGGACGCCGAGCGCCCTGCTGCCGATGCACCGCCTCCGCGGTCAGACGATGGGGCTCGTCGGCTTCGGGCACATCGCCCGGATGGTGGCGGACCGCGCCAAACCCTTCGGCTTTCGGCTGCTCGCCTACGATCCGTACGTCGACGATGCCGCGATGGCCGAGCGGGGGGTCGAGAAGGTCCCGCTGGAGGCGCTCCTCGCGCGCGCGGACGTCGTCTCCTGCCACACCCCCCTCACCGCCGACACCCGGGGGCTGATCGGCCGCGCGCAGTTCGCGGCGATGAAGGCGGGGGCGATCCTGATCAACACCTCGCGGGGGAAGGTCGTCGACGAGGACGCCCTGATCGCCGCGCTGCGTTCCGGCCGTCTCGCCGGGGCCGGCCTCGACGTGCTGTGGACCGAACCTCCGGCCAAGGATCACCCGCTCTTTCAGATGGACACCGTCGTGCTCACGCCCCACTACGCCTCCACCACCGTGGAGGCGCTGGA
This sequence comes from bacterium, assembly GCA_035307765.1. Classification (NCBI taxonomy): domain Bacteria; species bacterium. The sequence continues at coordinate 72,181 of DATGHU010000025.1, forward strand.
TGACCTGGCCGGCAAGGTCAGCCGGCAGCTGATCCAGTACCTGCGCGGCGAGTGGCCGACGTATCTGGCGAACCCCGCGGTGCGTGACCAGCCGGGGTGCCGTCTGGCCGCGGCCCGGGCGCACCGGTGAGGCCGGGAGGGGATGGGATGACGAAGAACGCGGTCAAGGCCCGGCTGGCGGAGGGCGGGACGGCGATCGGGACGATGGTCTCGGAGATGCGATCCGAGGAGATCGCCTATATCCTGGCGGCGGCGGGCTTCGACTTCCTGGTGATCGACACCGAACACGGATCGGCGAGCTATGAAACCCTCCAGCGGATCGGCCGGGGCGCGCGCAACGCGGGGATCGTGCCGCTGGTCCGCGTCCCCGACATCGCCTACCCGTTCATCGCCCGCACCCTCGACACGGGGGTGCTGGGCCTGATGGTGCCGCACGTCGAAACGGCCGACGACGCCGGGCGGATCGTCCGCTGCGCGAAATACCCACCGGCGGGAGAGCGCGGGTTCGGCCTGCGGGCCGCGGTCACCGACTACACCGGCGCCTCGGTGCCCGATGCGATTGCCTGGTCCAACGCCGAGACAATGATCATGGCCCAGGTGGAGAGCCGGCGGTGCCTCGATCACCTGGACGAGATCGCGGGGGTGCCCGGGATCGACGTCCTGCTGATCGGGCCCACCGATCTCAGCATCTCGCTGGGGGTGCCGGGGCAGCTGCTGCACCCGACGATGCAGGAAGCCTACCGGCACGTCGTCGACGTGGCCGCCCGCCACCACATCGCCGCCGGGATCCACCCGTCGGATATCAACGTCGTCCAGCACGGTCGCGACATCGGCATGCGTCTCCTCATGTACGCGAACGACGCCCGGCTGCTCGTCGGCGCCGGCCGGCAGGCCGTGGAGGCGCTTCGCCCGAACCCGCGGTAGGGGCGGCGGCCCCGCAGGGGTGTCCGGTATAATGGACCCACGATGACCCAGCCCACCGCCGAGGAGGGGAACGCGCAGCCGGCCGCCGCCGCGGAGCCGGGGGTGTCGGACGGCCTTGCCGAGAAGCTCCGGGCTCTCCCCGCGCAGCCCGGCGTCTACCTGATGAAGGACGGCGGGGGAAAGGTGCTCTACGTCGGGAAGGCCTCGGTCCTGCGCTCGCGCGTTCGCCAGTACTTCCAGGCCGGCCACACGGACAGCCCACGGATTCTGCACCTGATCTCGAAGATCCGGGATATCGAGACGATCGTCTGCGCCAACGAGGTGGAGGCCCTCATCCTCGAGGCCACGCTCATCAAGCGTCACCACCCCTGGTACAACGTCCGCCTGGCGGACGACAAAGCCTACCCGTACCTCAAGCTGACGAACGATCCGTTTCCGAAGATCGTCATGACCCGGAAGGTGACGCGCGACGGCGGAAAGTACTTCGGGCCCTACCCCTACCACGAGCCGAAACTGGTCGGCCGCACGATCCGGCTGATGCGCCGGTTGTTCAAGCTGCGCACCTGCACCCTGGAGATCGCCGGAGATCTGCCCCGACCGTGCCTCGATTACTACATCGGCCAGTGCAGCGCCCCGTGCGTGGCCTGGGGGGCCAGCCGGGCGCAGTACGCCGATCAGGTGCGCCAGGCGACCGCGTTCCTGGAGGGGAAGCAGGAGGATCTGCTGCACGACCTGCGCCGCGAGATGCAGGCGGCCGCCGACGCGACGAATTTCGAGCGCGCGGCGCAACTGCGGGATCAGATCCGAAGCCTGGAGGCGCTCGGCGAGAAGCAGCGGATGATCTCCGAGGGCGGCGAGGACCGCGACATCCTCGCGCTCGCCCAGGACGGCGACATGGGCTGCGTGCAGATCTTCTTCGTCCGGGGGGGCCGGGTGGTCGGGCAGGAGCACTTCATGCTGCAGGGCACCCGGGGGGTCGCGACCGCGGAGGCGCTGCGCGCCTTCCTGCCCCAGTACTACGAGGCGGCGACCACCATTCCCCCGCAGATTCTCCTCCCCGAGCCGGTGCCCGATCAGGAGGTGATCGAGAAGTGGCTGGCTGAACGCCGCGGCGCGCGGGTGGAGCTGGCGACCCCGCAGCGCGGGGAGCGGGTCCGGCTGGTGGCGATGGCCCGCGAGAACGCGGCGTTGCACCTGGCTCAGGAGAAGGCCCGCACGGGCGACACGATCGGGCCGGGGGTGGGGGATCTCCAGCACCTCCTCCGCCTGGAGGCGCCCCCGGTGCGGATCGAGTGTTACGACATCAGCAACTTCCAGGGCGGGGAAGCCGTGGCTTCGCTCGTGGTCGCCGAGGGCGGGCGGCTGAAGAACCGCGACTACCGCCGGTTTCGGATGAAGCACACCGAAGGTCCCGATGATCCGGCGATGATGCAGGAGGTGCTCCGCCGGCGGTTCGCGCAGGCCCGCAAGGAGCAGGAGCGGCTGGATCGCGACGAGCCGATCCCGGTGAAGTGGGCGGCGCTGCCCGACCTCATTGTGCTCGACGGTGGCCGCGGCCAGCTCAACGCCGCCCTGGAGGTGTTGTTCGAGTACAACCAGGCCATCCCGGCGGTGGGGCTGGCGAAGCAGCAGGAGTTGGTGTACGTGCGGGGCCTCAGCGAGCCGCTCGTGCTGCCCCGCGAGTCCCCGGGACTGCAGCTGCTGCAGCGCCTGCGGGACGAGGCGCACCGCTTCGCCAACACCTACCATCAGAAGCTGAGGGGCCGCCGGATCGTCTTTTCCGCGCTCGACGAGATCGCCGGGGTGGGGGAGCAGCGGAAGCGTGCCTTGATCCGTCACTTCGGCTCGGTGCGCGCCATTCGGGCGGCCAGCGCCGAGGAGATCGCGGCCGTGGAGGGCATCGGCCCAAAGGTGGCCGAGCGGATCCACCGCTACCTCGAGGATCACCCCGTCCCGTGAGACCGGCACCGGCGCGTCGCCCCCGCCCCCGGCGGAGCGGCGCGCGCGGACCGTTCCGCGGAATCCTCCCCGGCACAACGGCGTTATACGCGCTGCCGTGAGCCCTCGCACCGCAACACCACGAGACGATCGCGCGCCGATCCGCGCGCGCGTGGTCTCCTGGCCCGCGCCGCCGGGGGGGTCGGACGGCGGGGCATACGCGGTCAGGATCGGCGGACTCCCTTCCCCCCAGGCCGAGGAGGCGGCGCGCCGGGCCGGCCTGTGGATTGACCGACGGCGGAGCGATGCGGTCCTTCGGGGAACCGCGTCGTCGTTTGCCGCTTTCGGCGGCGAGGGTGAGGTCGGGGCGGCCGCGGCCGCGGCGCTCGATCGCTTCCGACACCCCCCGCGAGCCCTCGAGGCCTGCGGCCGGACGTTCTCCTTGGAGCGGCCCCTGATCGTCGGGATATTGAACGCCACCCCCGACTCGTTCTACGATCGGGGTCGGTATTTCAGCCTGCCGGAGGCGCTGGCCCGCGCGGACGAGATGGTGGGGGAAGGCGCCGATCTGATCGAGGTGGGCGGGGAGACGGCGCGCCCGGGGCCGCCGGTGGATGCGGATGAGGAGTGCCGGCGCGTGGTGCCGCTGATCGAGGCGCTCGCGGCGCGGCTCGCGGTCCCGGTGAGCGTGGATACCTACAAGCCCGAGGTGGCGGCGCGGGCCGTCGGGGCCGGGGCGGTGATGATCAACGACATCAGCGGGCTCGCCGATGTGCGCGTGGCGGAGGTGGCGGCGCAGCGGGGGGCGGCGCTGGTCGTGATGCACATCCTGGGTCGGCCCAAGGTCCGCCAGCTGTCCCCCCAGTACGGAGAGGTGGTCGACGAGGTGTACACGTTCCTGGAGGCGCAGACGGACGCCGCGCGGGCGGCCGGGGTGCCCCGCGCGCGGGTGGTGGTGGACCCGGGGTTCAGCTTCGGGAAGGCTCCCCAGCACGACGTCGAGATCCTCCGCCGGTTCGGGGAATTTCGCGGCCTGGGATATCCGCTCTATCTGGCGACGTCACGGAAAAACTACATCCGCGACCTGCTCGCGCTGCCCTTCGAGGAACTCCTGGAGGGCACCGCCGCCGCGGTCGCCTACGGGCTGGCGCAGGGCGCCCACTTTGTTCGCACGCACGATGTCCGGTTCATGGCCCGACTCGCCCGGATGATGCACGCCGTGCTGCATCTCGGCGAGGGGAGCGGAGCCCCCGAACGGCCCGCGGTGGAGGTGACGAAGCGTGGTCAGGGGTAACGGGCGCAGCGGCGCGCTCCGCGGGAAGCCCGGGCGGACCGGGGTGGACAAGCCGGCGATCGAACGGGCCGTGCTCGCGATCCTCCGGGCGATCGGCGAGTCTCCCGAGCGGGAGGGGCTTGTCGGCACGCCGCGGCGGATCGCCGACATGTACGAGGAGTTGTTCTCCGGCATCGGCGCGCACCCGATCGATCTGCTGACGATCGGCTTCGACGAAGAGAAGCACAAAGAGATGGTCGTGGTGAAGGACATCCCCTTTTCCGGGATGTGCGAACACCACCTCATGCCGTTCACCGGGGTCGCCCACGCCGGGTACATCCCGAACGGACGGATCGTGGGGATCAGCAAGATTGCGCGTCTCGTGGAGATGCTCGCCCGCCGGCCGCAGGTGCAGGAGCGGCTGACCTCGCAGGTCGCCGACCTCCTGATGGAGGGGCTGCGCGCCCGCGGGGCGGCCGTCGTGATCGAGGCCACCCATTTCTGCATGACGATGCGGGGGGTGAAGAAGCCCGGAAGCCGGGTCGTGACCTCGGCCACCCGGGGGATCTTCCGCGAAAACCCCAGCACCCGAGCGGAGTTCCTCTCGCTGCTGGGACGGTCCGCTGGCTGAATTGAGGCGCAAACTCGCAAACTCGACCCCCTTGCCGGCGTCGTTTTTGGTATAATGCAGGGCGTAAGCGGGAGTAGCTCAGAGGTAGAGCGTCTCCTTGCCAAGGAGAAGGCCGTGGGTTCAAGTCCCATCTCCCGCTCCAGGCCTCCACTCCCGGCGACGTAGCCAAGTGGCAAGGCAGGGGTCTGCAAAACCCCCATTCGGCGGTTCGAATCCGCCCGTCGCCTCCACGCCGTTCCAAATGCCTCTACGGGGTGTGTGCCGCTCCGGGCCGCCCAGATAGGCCCGCCGAAGGCAGGGGCTTACGGGGTCTGCGCGAACCTATCCCCGGGCGAGTGTCGGAACCGGCAGACGAGGCGGACTTAAAATCCGCTGGCCTGAAAGGTCGTGTGGGTTCGAGTCCCACCTCGCCCACCAAGCGCGGGTTGATCGTGGACGCACGTAGGGTCGCGGGATTCTTGGAGGAATCGCCGGGCCGCCGTTCTCAAACTTCCATAGAAGTCCCATCCAATCCCCGGAAACTCCACGTCGCTCGGATCGAACGGATGAGATTTGGCCATGCGTTCGACAGGCCGGATCATCCGCCCGCATGATGGAGTCCCCCCTTCGTTCGATTTACAACTGAACCGTGCAGCGACGATCGTTCTTCGAACATCTCAGACCGTGGGTCCGGACGGCGCGGTTCGCCTTGGTCCCGCTGGTCGTCGTCGCCGCGCTGGGCCTTCTGCCGAGCGGGATCCTCGGCGCGCAGGAGTCCGCCTCCCTCAGCGTGTTCGAACTGATCGTGATGCAGCGGGTGGGGGGGAACGGGCCCGATCAGTACCGCATCACCACCTCCGGCACCGGGTTCTTCATCGCTCCGGATGGGACGGCCCTCACCACCAGCCACGTCGTGTATCCCGCCTACCTGGATCCGGCCGGCCATCGGCTGCTCGCCATCGTGAACGGGGAGTTCTACGGCGTCCGCATCCTCTCCGCCGATCCCCTCCCGTATGACCCTACCGATCGCAGGGCCGCGGGGGTGCCGATGACGCGCGACGTGGCGACGATTCGGCTTTCGGCCCCCGAGGTTCCCTTCGATCAGTTGGTGTTCGGCGGCGGCGCGCCCGTGGTGGCCCACCGGGGGGCGATGCCGTCCTTTCCCGCGCTCACGCTGGGGGGAGATCCCGCTCCGGGCGAGCGCATCCGGGTGTTCGGGTTCGGGCGGAGCGCCTCACCGATTCCCCACGGGTGGTCGGCGCAGGGCACCGTGGATGGATCGATGACGATCGCCGGGGGAACGCTGGTGTTCGACGCGACGTTCACCCTGGCCACGGAACCGGGGCACAGCGGATCGCCCGTGCTCGACTCGCGAAACCGGGTCGTCGGGATGTGGGCATGGCACAGCGCGACGAACCCCGCGGCCGGCACCGCGATCAGCAGTTCCGCCTTGGGGGCGCCGGCTCGTTAGACTCTCGGGGTGCTTCGCTTGCGCCGTCGGTCCGGCTCGGCGTTGATCCTACGATCGGGGACCGATCCGATCGACCCACTCCGCCAGCGCCGCGAGGAGTAGCCGGATCCGTTCGCGGACGGCCTCATCGATGAGGCGGCCGTCCCCGTCGAATCGCTCCCGCGCGGTCGCCACGTACAGCTCCGGCTTGAGCAGCACGAAGGACTCCGTGTTCAGGAGCGTCTGGCGGAGGGAGAGCTGGGCGCGGACCGTTCCCATTGCGCCGGCCGAGGCGCCCATCAGCGCGATCGGTTTGCGGCGGAGGGGCGTGTCGGGAGGGCGGGACGCCCAGTCGATCGCGTTCTTCAGCACCCCCGGGACCGAGTAGTTGTACTCGGGGGTCGCGATCAGCAGAGCGTCGGCGGCCGCGATGGCCACGCGAAATGCGGCCACGGACGGTGGGAACCCCTGGGCCTCAACATCCGCGTTGTAGAGGGGGATCGGCGTCAGGTCGGTGATCTCGAGGCTCATCCCGCTCGGGACGACCCCCTGCGCCGCCTCCAAGAGCCCGCGATTATAGGAACCACGACGCAGGCTCCCCGGGATGCCGAGGACGCGGAGGGGGGGAGACGTGACGTCACGCATCCTGGGGCAGCTCCGTCGGCCGGGCTTCCAGCGTCAGCGGTGTCCCTCCCCGGACGAGGTGGATCTGCAGGGTGGTGCCGATGGGATGGCGGCCCAGCGCCGCCACCAGATCGTCGAGGGTGGCGACCGGCAGGTCGCCGATCCTGACGATGAGATCGCCCGGCCGGATGCCGGAGGCGGCCGCGGCGGTGTCGGGGTGGACCTCCGTCACCCGAACGGCCGTGGCGGCCTCGAGGCGGAGGGCGACGGCGACGCGGCGGTCCAGCGGGACGGCCTGCGCCAAAATGCCGAGGTGCGCTCGGCGTACGCGCCCGTCCCGGATCAGTTGCGCGGCGACCCACTTGGCGGTGCTCACCGGAATCGCGAAGCAAATCCCCTGTGATCCGGCGATGACCGCGGTGTTGATGCCGATGACCCTCCCGCGCGAGTCGGCCAGCGGGCCTCCGGAGTTTCCGGGGTTGAGCGCGGCGTCGGTCTGAATGACGTTCTCGATCAGCCGTCCCGTTTCGGCGCGCAGGGTGCGTCCGAGGGCGCTGATCACGCCCGCGGTCACCGTCGCCTGGAACCCCAGCGGGTTGCCGACCGCCACCACGAGCTGGCCGACCCGTAGCCCCGCGGACTCGCCCAGGTCGGCCACGGGGAGGCCGCCCTCGGGCAGCCGGATGACCGCCAGGTCGCTGTACGGGTCCTCGCCCACCGGGTGCGCCGGCAGGACGCGCCCGTCTTGAAGCCGGGCCTCGATCCGCTGCGCGGAGCGCACGACGTGGCTGTTGGTCAGCACGTATCCGTCGGGGGCAATGATCACGCCGCTTCCCGCGCCTCGAAGCTCGGGCATGCCCCGCCGGCGGAGCCGCTCCGGGGCGGGTCGGGCCATCCCGAGGCTGACCACCGATGGTCCCACCCGGTCCACGGCGCGAACCACCGCCTGCGAGTACGCGTCAAGCGCGGCCCCGTCGTCGGGGTGGGTTGAACGCTGGTCGAGATCGATCTCCGAGAGCACTGGCAGAGTGCGCACGTCGGTCCCTCCTCCGTGGTCATGCCGGTTGAACGCCATGCGGTGACGTCATATTCCCCGCGCGTGTGCAGGGCGCCCGCGCCTCCTGTCCGAACGACCAGGAGGGCGCCCGTCTCTTCTGCCGTCGTCGGGTGGGCCGCCCGATCGTACGATGGGCGCGGGCGTCTTGCGCGGCGGCGACCCCGGCGCGTCCGGGTCGTCCTTGGAGGACCGGATCGGGAATGGCGCACACACGCGAACGGCGGACCTCGAGATCGGCGCGCTCCGAGCGTGCGGGAGCCGATGCTCCCTCCACCCGGCCGGTCGACGAGCTGAAGGTCCTGAACGCGATCGCCGAGGCGCTGAACCGTTCTCCCGACGTGCAGCAGGCGCTCGAGCGCACGCTCCGCCTCGTGGCCAGCCTCCTCGGGCTCCGCACCGGATGGGTGTGGCTGCTCGATCCCGACACGCAGCAGTTCTACAGCGCCGCGGCGCAGAATCTGCCGCCCTACCTGCAGGAGCCGGTGCGGATGACCGGGGCCTCGTGTTGGTGCATCGAAGAATTTCGGTCGGGAGACCTCACCCCCAAGAACATCGATGTCATCGAGTGCAGCCGGCTCCGTGCGGCGGTGAAGAAGAAGGCGGTGCATCTCACCCAGGGGCTGCGGAACCACGCCAGCATCCCGCTCTACTTCCAGAAGAAGCCCCTCGGCATCATGAACGTGACGGGCCCGTCGTGGCGGCGGCTCTCCCCCGGCGAACTGCGCCTGCTCTCAACGATCGCATATCAGGTGGGCATCGCCATCGAGCGGGCCCGGCTGGCGGAGGAGAGCGCGCGTCTGGCGCGCACCCGGGAGCGCGCTCGGATCGCCCGCGAGATCCACGACACGCTGGCGCAGGGGCTGACCGCCATCGCGCTCCACCTGGAGGGGGCGATGGCGTCCCTCGACGGGAGCCCGGCGCGGGCGCGGGAGCGGCTGCAGCGGGCGCTGGACGTATCGCGGGAGAGCCTGGAGGAGGCCCGGCGGTCCGTGCTCGATCTCCGGGCGGCCCCACTCGCCGACACGCCTCTCGGGGACGCCCTCGTCGCCCTGGGGCGCCGCTTCACCTCGGAGACCGGGGTGCGCGTCCGCGTCCGCGCGGCGGTGGCCGATCCTCTGCCCGACCGGGTCGAGGCCGAGATGCTTCGGATCGCCCAGGAGGCGCTCGCCAACGTCCGCCGGCACGCCCGGGCCGAAGAGGTGCGGGTCGCGCTGCGGCGGCGCGGGGGGCGCGTGCGTCTCACCATCCGGGACGACGGGCAGGGGTTCCTCCCCGGCGCGTCGCCCGGGGGCTTCGGGATCGTGGGGATGCGCGAACGGGCGAGACTGCTGGGGGGGACGCTGCGCGTCGGCAGTCGCCCCGGGCGGGGAACGGCGGTCGAGGTTTCGGTCCCGGTAGGACAGGCAACGAGATGATCCGCATCCTCATCGTGGACGATCACCCGGTCGTGCGCGAGGGGCTGGCGGCCGTCCTCGAGGACGCCCGAGACTTCGAGGTGGTGGGGGCGGTGGGGTCGGCGGATGAGGCGCTGGCTGCCGCCGCCGCCGCCCGGCCCGACGTCGTCCTGCTCGATCTCGAGATGCCCGGGACGAACGGCATCGACGCGATCCCGCTGCTCGCGGCGGCGGCCTCGCATCCCCGGGTGATCGTCCTCACCGCGTACGACACCGAGGAGCGGGTCCTGGGCGCGATCCGGGCCGGGGCCGGCGGCTATCTTCTAAAGGGCGCCCCCGCCTCCGAGATCGCGCTCGCGATTCGGTCCGTGGCGGAAGGCGGGTCGTATCTCACGCCGCGGGTGGCCTCGTGGGTCGTCGCGCGGCTGAACGATCCCCGACGGCCCGGAGCGCTCAGCGGCCGGGAGCGACAGGTGTTGCGGCTCGTCGCTCAAGGCATGTCCAATAAGCAGATCGCCCGGCAGCTCAGTATCACCGAGCGCACGGTGAAGTTCCACATGACGTCTATCTTCAACAAGCTGGGGGCCGAGAACCGCGCCCAGGCAATTGCCCTGGCCGCCCAGCGGGGGCTGCTCTAAGGACGGGTTTCCCCGGGCCGTCCTCCCATAATGCCCTCGGGACCTGTCCGCCCGGACGGGTCGCGACGTGCCCGTTCCACCGGCGGCGGCCCGGTCCATCGCCGGATGCGGGGCACGCGGTGTCTGCCGCACACTGGAGGCAGGACACACCCGGGGGTCGATCGCCATGGAGTTGAATGGACGGGTCGCGTTGATCACCGGGGCCTCCCGCGGGCTGGGCGCCGCGGTGGTCCGGCGGTTAGCTCTGCGGGGGGCCCGGCTCGTTTTGACGGCGCGCGGCGCAGCGGCGTTGGCGGAGATCGCCGACGCGGCGGGGTCGCTGACCGAGGTCGTGGCGCTGCCGGGCGATGTGGCGGATCGGGCGCACGCCGCGCGGTTGGTCGCGGCGGGGGTGGCGCGGTTTGGGGGGATCGACGTCCTGATCAACAACGCCTCGACACTCGGCCCCACGCCGATGCCGTCTCTGGCCGTGCTCCCCTCGGACGAACTGGAAGGGATCTTTCGCGTCAACGCGGCGGCCCCGCTGGACCTCATCCAGCTCGTCCTGCCGTTGATGAAGGCGGCGGGACGCGGGGCCATCGTCAACATCACCTCGGACGCCGGGGTGCAGGCCTATCCGGGGTGGGGGGGGTACGGCGCCAGCAAGGCCGCGCTCGAGCATCTCTCGCGCACGCTGGCCGCGGAGCTCGCCGGGAGCGCGATCAGCGTGTTCGTCGTCGACCCCGGCGACATGGACACGCAGATGCACCGGGACGCCGAGCCCGGGGTCGATCTCTCGCACCTTCCGGGTCCCGAGGAATCGGCCGCCCGCCTCGTTCAGGTCGTGGAGCGGGAGCGCGCACCGTTTGGCCGATTCGATCTGCGCACCTGGATCCCGGCGGGCGAACGGGGCGATCCCGTCTCCGCGGAGCGCGCGGGACGATGACCTCCACGGCCGCCACCCACGGACTGCGCGTTGCGTTCACCGTTCCCCCGGCGCTCGAGGCGCACGAGCCTCCCGAGGCGCGTGGGCTGGCCCGCGACCGGGTCCGGCTGATGACATCCTCCCGGCACCCGGAGGCGATCAGCCACGGGCGGTTCGCGGATCTTCCCGATCTGTTGCGTCGCGGAGATCTCATCGTCGTCAATACGTCCGCGACGCTGCCGGCGGCGCTGAGCGCGGTCCGCGGCGACGGGCGGCGCATGGCGCTGCACCTCTCGACACGGCTCCCGGGCGACCTCTGGGTGGTGGAGCCGCGGGTGGGGGAGGTGTCGCCGGGCGAGCGGCTCTCACTCCCGGGCGGAGGGCAGGCGACCCTCCTCGTCGCCTACCGCCGCTCCAGGCGACTGTGGGTCGCTCAGCTGAACCTGGGCGGCCCGGTTATTCCGTACCTGCATCGGTGGGGGCGCCCGATCGCGTATCCATACGTCCGCGGCGAGTGGCCGCTTGAGATGTACCAGACGGTGTACGCCGATACGCCTGGATCGGCGGAGATGCCCTCGGCGGGCCGGGCGTTCACCCCGGCGGTCCTGGCCCGGTTGCGGGATCGCGGGATCGGGCTGGCGAGGCTGGTGCTCCATACGGGCGTCGCCAGCCTGGAACGGGGCGAGCCGCCCTACGACGAGTTCTACACCGTTCCAGCCGCCACGGCCGCGGCGATTGATGCCGCGCGGACGGCGGGCGGCCGGATCATCGCGGTCGGCACGACGGTGGTGCGGGCGCTGGAGAGCGCCGTCGATGAGGGGGGGCGGGTGATCGCCTCACGGGGCTGGACCGACCTTGTCATCACCCCCGAGCGGGGGGTGCGCACGATCGACGGGGTGCTCACGGGTTTCCACGAGCCCCGCGCTTCGCATTGGGCGATGCTCGAAGCGATTGCCGGCCGGCCGCACCTGGAGCGCGCTTACCGGGCCGCGCTGGGGCGAGGATATCTCTGGCACGAGTTCGGGGACCTGCACCTCATCCTCTCGCCCCTGCCCGCCGACGGCGGTCGGCGCCCGGGGGATGTCCGCGGCCCTTAGGCCCGCGGGGGGGATCGGTGCGAGTTCAGCTCCTGCAGGGCCCGCGCGAGATAGGGAGCGGCCTCCGACGGCCGCTGCTGTTCGATGAGGAGTTCGCCGAGCTCGTTGCAGGCTCGGGCGAGGTCGGGGCCGGTGCCGAGGCGCTCGAACGACGTGATGGCCTGACGATACGACGTCAGCGCCTCGGTCGGATGGCCGGTCCGACGCAGCAGTTGGGCCTTGGCCAATTCGATCCGCGCCGCCTGCGCCCCGTCCCGCTTCGCGCGGGTGAGTCGCTCCGCTTCGGACAACGCCTGTTCGGCGCGGGAAAATGCGCCCGTGCCCATGAGCGCCTGCGCCAGGCTCACGAAGCTCCGGGCGCGAAGGGCATCGTCCCCGGTCCGCTCGGCGCCGCGCAGGGCGTCCTCCAGCCGCACGATCGCCTCGGCGGCGTGGCCGTCCTCCAACAGCATCGTGCCCAAGCTGCCCTGGGCCTGGGCCAGGAGGCGCAGGCCCGCCAGTCCCTCATACGCGTGCTCCGCGCGGGCGAGATGCCCGACCGCCACATGGGTCGCCGTCCGGTCGCGCGCGGCCGCTCCCAGCCGCGCGTGCGTTCCCCCGATCCGCTCGAGATCCCCGATCGGCCCCAAGAGGGTCACGGCCTCGCGGAACCAGCGGGAGGCTTCGGTCCGGTCACCGCTCGCCGCCGCGGCCTGACCCAGTGAGCAGAGGAGGTCTCCGACCAAGGAGAGATCCGGACAGCCGTGCTCCGACAGCAGCCGGTACCCGCTGAGCAGGTGGTCGCGGGCGGCCGAGAGGTTCCCGCGGGCGGCCTCGACGTGGCCCAGCAGACACTCGATTCGGGCCAGCTGCTGCTCCGTTCCCGCCGACTCGGTCAGCTCGCGGCTGCGGCGGAGCTGGTCTTCGGCCGAGTCAAACTCCTTGAGGCCCACCAGGGCCGCGGCCAGCCCGATCCGACAGTCCAACTCCACCTCGGCGTCGTGTCGCTGCTGCGCCGAGGACAGCGCGGCGGAGAACCGCTCTTGCGCCTCGGACACATCTCCTTGCGCGAGTATCACGCGCGCGGCCCGGACGTCGACCCGGGCCGCATCCTCGCTGAGCTGAGCGCTGTCTTCCAGAAAGTAGCCGATCGGCGTCGCCAGGCGGCGCGCCAGCAGTCGGAGGGTGTCGATCGACGGATTTGCGCGCCCCTTCTCGACCAGGCTGATGAACCCCTTGGTCAGCTCGGTTCCCCCGAGTTGAGACTGGGTGAGCCCCAGCGCCCTGCGTCGTGATCTGATGCGCTCGCCCAACGATGCCACTGCGACCCCACCATGGTTAGCGCCACTAGATGCGGACGATTATTTTTGTCAGGTTGGGGCAAACTCCTGCTCGTCGTCGCGGCCGCCCCGGCGTTCGGGGTCTCGGGCGGCTCTGGCGTGTCGGCACGGCACCGCGCAGGCCGCGGCGGCATCACTCCGTATGCCGACGCCGATCGCCGTCGTCGGTTGACACCCCCCCCGGGGTTGTTATAATCAATCTGCGCGTGAGCCCACGTAGCTCAGGCGGCAGAGCGTGTCCTTGGTAAGGACAAGGTCACCGGTTCGAATCCGGTCGTGGGCTCCAGACCAGCCCCTTCCGCGTCGTCCCCACTTTCCCGTCCGGGATGATGGTGGGCGGAGGCGGCGGGGCATCCTGATCTGTGGGATCGGGGAGGCAGGGGGATGGCGAAGGCGAAGTTCGATCGGACGAAGCCGCACGTGAATGTGGGGACGATCGGGCACGTGGATCACGGGAAGACGACGCTGACGGCGGCGATCACGGGCGTGCTGGCGAGCATGGGGAAG